>JANWXL010000410.1 GCA_025055265.1 Roseiflexus sp. | reverse complement strand
CATTCGTGAACAGATCGTGGAGCAGCGTGCGCGTTGCGCCAACCTCCAACTCTTCTGTAGGGATGGTCTTGATCGTCCGGTCGAGGTCAGCAATTGTCAGGCTGGGCAGCGACGCGATCGCCTCCGGCGGATCGGGGGTTTCCTGAATCTGCCTGAGGCGCGCAGCGGTCGCGTTGATCGCCTCGATCTGCGCATCGTCGAGCGTTGCCCGGATCGCCGCCAGACGTTCGCGCTCGGCGGCGTTCTGGCGGTTGGTTAGTTCCAGATCAGGAATAAGCACCACCGTTGTGCGGTGCGGATTGCGCAGCAATTTTTCCTCGATCAGGCGCTCGAAGAAGCGCTCCCCGGCGTTCAGCCGCTGCTTGACCGCACGCAGCGGCGCTTCAAACATCAGCGGCGCCAGCGGATCGTCGCCGTAGAGCCAGGTGTCGAGCGCGCGAATCAGAACTGCCAGACCGCGCGGGTAGGAACCGGTATTGTTCTCGCGCAACTGAAACTCAACCGTGTTGACCGCCGCCTCAATCGTTTGCGGATCGATCCCGTCGCGCGCCAGACGCCCCAGCGTCCCGATAATCAGGTCTTCGACCGCACTTACGTGCTCGCCTCTAACTCCTTTCAACCCGACGGTAAAGTACGTCTGGCGCAGGTGGGCGAACCCTGAACCGGTCAGGTTCTCACCGAGACCGGAGTCGATCAGCGCTTTGCGCAGCGGCGACGCTGGCGTGCCGACCAGCGTATGTTCCAGGATGTCGAGCGCCAGCGCCTCTTCGACGTCTGGCGGTTCAGGGAGCAGCCAGTTGACCGTCACCATATGCTTGCCGGCGCTGTTCGGACCGGCGGGATAGGGAACTTCAACGCGTTGCGGTTCACTCAGCGGCGGTTGTAGCGGGATCGTCGCGTTGACATGGATGCGGTCGAATGGCGCCAGGACGCGCTCAAGCAGGCGCAGGCGCTCCTCTGGGTCATCATCGCCATAGAAAAAGATCAGCGCATTCGAGGGATGGTAATAGCGTTCGTGGAACGCCTTGAACTGCTCATAGGTCAGGTTGGGAATCTCCGCCGGATCGCCGCCAGAGTCGACGCTGTACACGTGACCGGGGAAGAGCGAGCGCTGCACTGCCAGGTAGAGCACACGGTCGGGCGATGCGTTGGCGCCCTTCATCTCGTTGAACACCACGCCGCGGTAGCCGAGCGAGCCATCCTCGTTCACTTCGTAGCGCCAGCCTTCCTGTTGCAACACCTCCGGCGTAATACGCGGGTGGAACACCGCGTCGAGGTAGACATCGACCAGATTGTAGAAATCCTTTGTATTTGTGGACGCAACCGGATAGACGGTTTTGTCCGAGTAGGTCATGGCGTTGAGAAACGTTTTGAGCGACCCTTTGAGCAATTCAACGAAAGGTTTTTTCAGGGGATACTTTTCGGAGCCGCACAGGACACTGTGTTCGAGAATATGCGCCACCCCGGTTGAGTCGGGAGGCGGCGTGCGGAAGGCGATGCCGAAGACCTTATTTTCATCGTCATTGATCAGGGAGAGCAGCTCAGCGCCGGTCGCAACATGGCGGTACAGACGCGCCAGCGAGTTCAATTCAGGGATCTGCTGCTCGCGGATCAGCTCAAAGCCATGGATCACGTTCATTGCTGCCTCGATTCTTACGGAAGAGAGTAGCTTTTGTTTTGAAATTGTACCAGTTTATTGGAGGAGACGCCATCTACCTCCCACGAGCGCGCATCGACCAAATCTGTGCGACGATTGTCTCAATGCCCGCGCATATCCTTCCTGCGTCGCAGCGTGGATCGCAGAAACAGCGGACGCGGGATCGACATGATCACCTGGCAGTGTCAGCGCGCCGGTCTCGCGGTAAACGGCGACGCGCTGATCACCGTAGTAGCGCAGACGATCAAGGTCATTCAACCTGAGAGCCAGGCGTCGCTGCGCCGCAACCACGCGGCGAGCACAATCCTGTGCACGTAGATGACAAACCTGTGCAACGTGTTATCAACCACTTCCAGGATGACCCTGTTTTTATCGCTTCCTGATGCGCCGAAAAGTCTTTCAAACCCCAGATGAAAGAACGATGAGAAATCTGTTCAAATCCTTTTCAAAACATTGACAAAGCTGTGCAAGAGGATTATAATCTGTGCAGACAGGAAAGCAGAGCTAACCACCTCGGTGGAAGAGAAAAGAGGTTCTTCCATGGACAACCGATACTCCAGCGACTACGCACACTCGCCAACAGCGCCAGCAACATCCCGCACTGACACCCCAGATGATCACGTGCTGGTTGCGGCAATTGCCGAGGGTGACAGCAGCGCGCTCGAAGCGCTGTATGACCGCTACTCGTCCGTGGTTTACCGCATGGCGCTGCGGATGCTGAAAAATCGTGAACTGGCGGAGGAAGTTGTCCAGGAAGTCTTCTGGCGCGTCTGGCGGCGCAGCGCCAGCTTTGATGTCGAGCGCGGGAGAGTTGCCCAGTGGCTCTTCGGCATTGCGCATAATCTGTGCATTGATGAATTGCGTCGGATGCGCGCGCGCCCGACGCAGATCTACGAGGATGTTGATCACCCGGTCATTCAGCAACTGGCTGATGAGCAGATCGATGTACCGGAGGCTGCATGGGCATTCGAGCAGCAGCGGGTTATTCGTGATGCGCTCGATCACCTGCCCGAAGCGCAGCGTCAGGCGGTCGAACTGGCATACTTCGGCGGTCTGTCGCACCAGGAGATTGCCAACAAACTGAACCGTCCACTCGGCACAATCAAGACGCGTGTGCGTCTGGGGTTGCAGAAGCTCGGTGCGCTGCTGACGGCGCGCGGGTTGCAGCCGGGGGATGTGGTGTGAGGGGAAGGGCGAAGGGGTCAACGAATGCACGAATGGGTCAACGAATGGGAAACGAATAAACGAATGCACGAATGGGTCAACGAATGGGAAACGAATAAACGAATGCACGAATGGGTCAACGAATGGGAAACGAATAAACGAATGCACGAATGGGT
>JANWXL010000399.1 GCA_025055265.1 Roseiflexus sp. | reverse complement strand
GCTCGACGATGTCACGCTGAACGCAGCGCTTGAACGGCTGCGCGCATGGGCGGTAAGCGTCTACGACGATCTGAACCAACCGGAAATGGTCGAGCGGCGGTTCGTTCTTCAGGCAGCGCGGCTCAGCGTTGAACGTTGAATGTTACACGTTGAACGTTGAACACGGGAAGGTCGAGGATGTCCCCGACCTTTGAGGTCTGCGCCAGGGATCAGGTTCCACCGATGACCGTCACTGGCGGAACGGTTCACGCCCACGCCAGGGACGCCGCCCGACCTCAAAGGTCTTGGCGGGAAACCCGGACCGCGCGGGAACGCTGGCAGCGGAATAGTCGCCGCGTCCATTCGGGACGCCGCTCGACCTCAAAGGTCTCACGGGAAGGTGGGAAGGTACGCAACGCAAGAGGGGTAAGAGGCAGAAGAAGAAGGCGTGAGGGGTAAGGCCAGGTGGTTCTCGTAACCCCTAACCCTTAACCCCTAACCCCTAAACAGGTGATGCCATGCCAGCGACAGTGATCCGGGAAGACGGCGCTTACCACAGTTTCTGCGGGCTGACGTGCGTGGGCTGGCTCTACCAGAAGATCAAGGACAGTTTCTTCCTGGTGCTCGGCACGCATACCTGCGCCCATCTGCTCCAGAACGTGCTCGGCGTGATGGTGTTCGCCCGCCCGCGCTTCGGCGTTGCGCTGATCGAAGAGGCGGACCTCTCGAAACAGCAGCCTGAGTTGAACGCCATCATCGACGAGATCGTCGCTGATCACCATCCGTCGGTCATTTTCCTGCTCTCCTCCTGTACGCCAGAGGTAATGAAGGTTGAGTTCGACGGTCTGGCGCGCGCCGTCAGTCGCCCCGATCTGCCGGTGCTCTTCGTGCCTGCCAGTGGTCTCGACTATACCTTCAGCCAGGCGGAGGACTCGGTGCTGCAGGCGTTACTTCCCTTCTGCCCGGTCGCTCCCCCCGATGATCGGCGGGTTGTGTTCCTCGGTTCAGTCAACGATGCCATCGCCGATGATTTCCGCACCGAAGCGGCGCGCCTCGGCATTCCCGTCGCCGGGTTCCTGCCTGAAAGCCATTTCCGTGATCTGCCGCCAATCGGTCCGGGCACAGTGGTTGCGCCGCTGCAACCCTACCTGGCGAAGGTCGCCGGTCGCCTGGCGCGCGAACGCGGCGCAACAGTGGTCGCCTCGCTGTTCCCCTTCGGTCCCGATGGAACGCGAGCATTCTGGGAGGACGTGGCTGCCGCGATGGGGAAGCCGGTCGACCTGAGCGACCGCGAGCGACAGGGGTGGGAGCGTCTCGAACCGCACCTTGAGATCCTGCGCGGCAAGAAGGTGTTTTTCACAGCGGACAACCTGATGGAGCTGCCGCTGGCGCGGTTTCTCAAGAATGCGGGATGCACCATTCTGGAGTGCAGCAGCCCGTACATCAACCGTAAGTTCCACGCGCGCGAACTGGCGGCGCTCGAAGGCGTGCGCGTCGTCGAACAGCCCAACTTCGACCGGCAGTTGCGCGACATCCGGGAATTGCGCCCCGACCTGGTGATCAGCAATCTGGCGACGACCAACCCGCTCGTGGGGCACGGCGTGGTAGCGAAGTGGAGCACCGAGTTCAGTTTCATGCCGATCCACGGCTGGAGCGGCGCTGCAACGCTCGCGGGCATGTTCACCCGTCCCCTCAAACGCCACGCGCAACTCGATCCGCTCATGGACGATCCGCTGTGGGTGGCGGGGATGATGCCGGGACGGTGAGAGGGGGAAGGTTGAAGGTGGGAACGTATCCGACCTTTGAGGTCTACGCCAGGGGTCAGGTTCCGCCGTTGCACGTCGCTAGCGGAACGGTTCGCGCCCACGCTGAGGACGCCGCCCGACCTCAAAGGTCTTGGCGGGGAACGACCACCGTTGCACGTCGCTAGCGGAACGGTTCGCGCCCACGCCGAGGACGCCGCCCGACCTCAAAGGTCTTGGCGGGGAACGTATCCGACCCTTGAGGTCTTCGCCGGAGGTGCATCTCTGCCATTGAACGTCACCAGCGGCGTGGTTCCTGCTCACTCCAGGGACGCTGGTTGA
>JANWXL010000295.1 GCA_025055265.1 Roseiflexus sp. | reverse complement strand
TTCCGGTTGCCACTCACTCGGAGGGGCGAAATCCCACGTATCCTTCGGCAGCAGGAACCCGCGTCGCGCCGCCGTCACCACGATTGCCAGCCCCACCAGCGACCCCAGCAGCGACGGGAACTCCGGTCCGAGCAGCACGCCGGTGAGGGTGTAGGGAACGGTGAACGCTAGACCGCTGAAGATCGCGAACGGCGCCATCGACAATCCCTCCGTCCACGATTTGTTCTTCCCGAAGAAGCGGGTCATCATCATGACCATCAGCAGCGGCATGAGCGTTCCAGTAATGCCATGGATAATCGCCGCGCGCGCTGCGATCAGACGCAGGTAGTCGTTGAGCGACAGACCGATCGCTGTGAGCTGTGCGCCCAACTCAGGCGTATCCAGCCCGCCGCGTGCGCCAACCAGGATCGGCGTGCCGACTGCACCGAACGTCACCGGCGTACTCTGCACCATCATGCCGATCATCACCGCCGCCATCGCCGGAAAGCCGAGCGCCACCATGAGCGGCGCAGCGATCGCCGCCGGCGTGCCGAACCCTGAGGCGCCTTCGATAAATGAACCGAACAGCCAGCCGATGATAATCGCCTGCACGCGACGGTCGGCGCTGATATTGCTGAACCCGTTGCGGATGACGGCGACGGCGCCGGAGTGTTTCAGGGTGTTGAGAAGCAGAATGGCGCCAAAGATGATCAGCAGAATGTCGAATGTAATGAACAAGCCCTGGATGGTCGATGCGATCACCCGCATGAACGGCACCTGCCAGGCAAAGAGGGCGATCAGCACGGCGAACACATAGACAATCGGCATTGCCCGACGCGCGGGCCAGCGCAAACCGACGAGCAACACCGCAGCGACCAGAATTGGACTGAACGCCAGAAACGCTTGCAGACCGAGATCCATACGTCCTTTACCTCCTGATTCATCGTTGAATGAGAGCGCAGACAGGGCGCTGCGCACACGAAACCATCCCGGCTCGCGCCGGGTCTGCCACGGTCATGGTGTCGTTGCTGGACGGAGATTTCGTGGTGTCGGGACCATCATAGCAGCATGACCGCCCGATTTTTGATAATGGTTGTCAACAGGTCATAACGAATCAATAACTTTTGGGAGAGGCGAGAGGCGAGAGGCGAGAGGCAAGGGAGGCAAGAGGCGAGAGGAACTCAGAAGCCCGTCAGGTGCGTTTGAGAGGCATCCAGAGGCGAGAGGCGAGAGACAAGAGGCGAGAGGCAGGAGGTGAGAGAAACGTCAATTTCATCAGTTGACTGCGGGAAGTGTACGATTGTTATTCTCGTAGTATCGCCGCCAATGGCTTCCGAAGAAATATTCCGCTATACGCCTATCTGCATGGCGGTTGATGGTTTCCGTTATCCGCCCACCCGCCTGGCGGTTGATGGTCTTTGAAGAAATATTCCGCTATTCGCCCACCCGCCCGGCGCCTAAAGTCGCGGGCTACGGTTGCGAAGCCCGCATTCGCGGGCTAGATCTGGCGATAAAAATACAGATTATTCTCTCAAGCTCCATAAGCCCTTGCTGAGGTCATGAAAGCCCCTCTGGGGCTTCCACGTCCTGAGCGAGGGCTAACGCAGAAGCATGGTATTATTTTCCGCCAG
>JANWXL010000320.1 GCA_025055265.1 Roseiflexus sp. | reverse complement strand
GCGTGTAACGAGATGCCTCCTGCACTACTCAACGTCGTTGACACCATCCCCGCCTCTGGGTTGTATAATGCAGCGGCGGCGCGCGCCGTCGCTGCGCGACGCCGCTTGATGTGGGCATAGCGATGGACAGGCAGAGCATGCTATGGCAGCGCGACGAACCGAGACATTTTCCAGCGCCGACGCCGCATGGCTGCGGATGGAAGATCCGACGAACCTGATGATGATCACCGGCGTGCTGATGTTCGATGAGCCGCTCGATGTCGCGCGACTATATCGGGTCATTGAAGAGCGCCTGCTGGTGTTTGATCGTTTTCGGATGCGGGTCAAACCGGGGCGTCCTGCGAATGTGCTGCCGGAATGGGAGATTGACCCGTATTTTAACCTGCATGCGCATATTCACCGGATCGCGTTGCCTGCGCCGGGAGGCAAGCGCGAGTTGCAGGCGCTGGTCAGCGATCTGATGAGCACGCCGCTCGATTTCAGCAAACCGCTGTGGCACTTTCATATTGTCGAGAACTACAATGGCGGCAGCGCCGCGCTCTGTCGGCTGCACCACGCCATCGCCGATGGAATCGCGTTGGTGCAGGTGCTCCTCTCACTGACCGATGAGCAACGCGATATTCAACCCGCCATCACCGGCATCAGACGCGGAGAGCGTAATAACAATCCCATCGAGGCGTTTCTGCTGCCAGCCGTCCGGTCGTTGAGCAATGCGCTGGCGAGCGCCGAGGCGCTGGTCAACGAAAGCCGTGAACTGCTGGAAGATCCCACGCGCCTGATCGACGTGGCGCGCACCGGAGTGAGCGGCGCGCAGGCATTGAACAAATTGCTCTTCATGCCTCCCGACCCGCCGACGCTATTCAGAGGATCGCTGGGGGTGCAAAAGCGCGCCGCCTGGTCTGAGCCGATCCCGCTCGACGATGTTAAGCGCGTTGGCGGCATGTTCCGTTGCACTATCAACGACGTGCTGCTGAACGCGGTCGCCGGGGCGCTGCGTCGCTATATGGTGAGCCGGGGCGCGATTGTCGATGGTCTCAACATCCGCGCCGTGGTGCCGGTCAATCTCCGTCCGCCAGGACCGATCACCGAACTCGGCAATCGTTTCAGTCTGGTGTTTCTCGACCTGCCGGTGGGGATCGAAGACCCGTTCGATCGGTTGCTGGAACTGAAGCGGCGTATGGAAGGGATCAAGAGTTCGCCCGAAGCCGCGATTGCATTTGGCATTCTGAACACTCTTGGCGTGATGCCGCAGCAGGTGGCGGAACTGATCGTCGATATCTTCGGCAGCAAAGCGACTGCGGTGATGACGAACGTCCCCGGTCCGCGGCAGCGTATCTATCTCGCTGGCAGCCCGATCCGCCAGATCATGTTCTGGGTGCCGCAGGCAGGTCATCTGGGTCTGGGTGTAAGCATCTTCAGTTATGCAGGCGAGGTGTTGATTGGCATTGCGGCCGATGCCGGTCTGGTTCCCGATCCAGATACGATCGTTGAAGCATTCCACGTTGAGTTCAACGATCTGCTGCGCCTGGCGCGGATTGTCACCGGTGGAGAAGCGCTCGAATATGCGCGCGCCGCAGGAGAATAGCGCCCTATGAGTCGCTGGCTCGTATGCGCGATTAATGCGCTTCTCCTCATTCTGACGCTGTTCGCTCCTGCAGGATGCAGCCAGGCGCCAGCGGGCAATCCCGCCGTCGTTGCAACGACAGCGCCTTCGCCAGCGAGCAACACGTCCTATCCCGCGCTGACAGGCGCTCCGACCGCCTCAGAGGCATACCCGGCGCCAGGAGCGACGTATCCGGCGCCGCCAGGAGCGGGAACGATCGAGCCGGAGGCGACCGTTGTTCCCGATGCGGTCATTGAGGTTTTCATTGGCAAGCATCGTCTTGAGGCTGAAGTGGTCGCCACGCCGGAAAAACGGAGCATCGGGCTGATGTTTCGGGAAGCGCTGCCTGAAGATCGCGGGATGCTCTTTGTCTTTGCCGGTCCCTACACTGGGACATTCTGGATGCGCAATACGCGGATTCCGCTCTCAATTGCGTTCATCAGTCAAGAGCGGCGTATTCTCAACATCGAGGATATGCAGCCATTCGATGAAGTCACGCAGCACGCCCCGCGCGGCGCGGCATTCTACGCGCTTGAGGTGAATCAGGGATGGTTCGCGGCGCGCGGCATTCGGCCCGGCGACGAAGTGGTATTTGAACTGCCGCCGGGCCTGGTTATCAGGTAGGAACCGGAGAGGTAGCGTTATGACGCAAGAGATTGATCCCCGCGAGAAAGCGAATATTGTGCGTCGTATGGTCAGATCGGGCGTGGAATTGCCGGAGGAAAAGCGCGAAGCGTTACTGCGCCTTCGTCAGCGTGTTGAGCAACTGTGGCAGAAACGAGAAGAAGCGCAGGCAAAGCGCACGAACGAAGCCAGCACAACGTCTGACACCCCTAACCCCTAACCCCTAACCCCTAACCCCTAATTCGCCTGCCTGCCAGCCGCTCCCGCTTTGACCTTTTCCGCCAGTTCATCGTTGGGCGTCTGGCGCAGCAGCGTTATGAGGTGATCGGCGGTAATTGGTCCTTCTTCGAGCAGAGAGCAGATCAGCATCGCTCGTAACTCGCGCACATCACGCGCCACAACCCGGAACATCTGCGCGAACTGTGC
>JANWXL010000127.1 GCA_025055265.1 Roseiflexus sp. | reverse complement strand
TATCTGGTGGGATGGAGTGCAACCACTGGCGCTGTCGAGAAATGGGTATATGACCAGATGGCGGAGACCTTCGTACTCGACGATGCCATGCGCGAGCGGCTGGCGCAGGCGAACCCGCGCGCCGCGCGCAACGCCGTTGCTCGATTGCTCGAAAGCCACGGACGCGGTCTGTGGCAGGCGGACGACGAAACAATCGAACGTTTGCAGGCAATCTATGCTGATCTCGAAGATCGATTAGAGGGGATAGTATCGAATTTCTCTGTATCGTGACGCCGACTGTGCCGCTTGTCGCTCATCACTCGTCACTGGCATTACACTTCGATGCTGTCGGCGGCGATATCGATCATGCGCAGCAATTCATCGCGTGAGACGCGCCGACCACGTGAGCGGATCCAGCGTGCGAACCAGCGCAGGTTGTTGTGGAACGCGATAATCGCCTCTTCCTCAGAGAGTTCCGGCACCTTCTGACGCAATAGCGCCAGGATCGCCTCGCGCTCCTCGCTATCGATCTCAGGGATGCTCATGAGGATCCGCTCGGCGCGCAGGAAGAAGATTTCGCGCTCGAGCGGCGGAAACTCATCGCCGATCTGCCGAATGTTCCCCAGATAACAAACAGTGCGCTGACGCGGCATGTCTTTTTCATCGCGGTAGCTTTCCACCAGATACGCGTCGTGGAAGGTGACGTTGGCGGCGCCAGCGTTTTTGTGCTTGCGAACAATCCAGCGGATGTACATGGTTACCCCTGCGTGTTGAGACGTGCCAGTAGTAGTATAGCATGTTCTCCAGCAAAGATGTGCGGCAAACGCCTAACGGTTGCGTTCCACGCCGACCTTTGCGCATAGATGCGCCAGCGGGCAGATGCTGCACCGCGGCGAGATCGGGTGACAGATGTTCTGCCCCAGAGTGACGAGCAGCCCATTGATTTCCTTCCAGTACTCAGGGGGCAGGATCTCGCGCAGTTTCATCTCGGTTTCTTCCGGCGTCCTGGTCTGCACGTAGCCCCAGCGGTTGCAAATGCGGTGAACATGCGTATCGACGCAGATCCCCGGCAGGTCGAAACCGGCAGTGAGCACCAGGTTGGCGGTTTTCCGCCCGACGCCGGGCAACGCCAGCAGCGCATCGAGATCAGCGGGAACCTCGCCGCCGTACTCCTCGAGCAGGCGCTGACAGATGGCGCGGATCGTGCGCGCCTTGTTGCGGTAGAAGCCGACCGGGTAGATCAGTTCGGCGATCTGCTCCTCGCTGAGCGCCAGCATCTTCTCCGGCGTGTCGGCGACGGCGAACAGGCGCGGCGCAACGACGGCGGTCATCGTGTCCTTAGTGCGCAGGCTGAGGATAGTTGCGATAAGGATGCGGAATGGACTGTTCGCCTCTTCCTCGCCCATGCCATCGATCAGCGGCTTGGGGAAGCGCGGCATCTCGGCGCGTAAAATCGCCATCGCAGCGTGGATGTCGAAGGTGGTCATAGAAGCGAATGTGGGAATGTTCACACAAAGGCGCAAAGGCACAAAGACTCTTTGCCTCGGGTCTGGCGACTTACGGAACCCGACTCTCCAAAGATTGCCACATCTCACGACGAACACCATTGATGTCTTCTTCACTCAAGGACGACACCTCTTTCCATAAGCCGCCGAGCGCCACTGGCGTATACAGCGGCGTCTTTCGTCTGCTTTGGATAAACTCGACGAAATCTGCCACTTCTTCTAGCTGCTCTGGAGGCAGGATGTCGAGAAGATGAAGGATTCGCCGTTTTATTTCTTCCTGAGTGGTCACACTGATCCTCCATATTTCCTCATGTCGATGACCAGCAACCCAATGAGCGTCGCTTCGATGAGTTTGTCGATGTACACAATGAGTGAGCGTTTGCCGAAGATCGCCCGTACAGCCAAGACCCTTGAGGTTCAGACATGCGTGTAAAGATGCGGGGACTGTTCCGCCAGCGATGTTTTTATCGTCGGAACAGAATCACCGGCAGAGACTCAAGGGTCGGGTACGTTCCCGCCTTCAAGCCTTAAACCTTCACACCCAACACATTCGCCACCGTAAAAATATCCTTGTCACCGCGACCCGACAGGTTGATCAGGATAATCTGGTCCGGGCGCATGGCTGGCGCGAGTTTGATCGCTTCGGCTACAGCGTGCGCGCTCTCGAGCGCCGGGATGATCCCCTCAAGTCGCGCCAGCGTCTGAAAGGCGTCGAGCGCCTCTTCGTCGTCGGCAGTGGTGTAGGTGGCGCGCCCCCGATCGTGGAGCAGTGCGTGTTCCGGTCCTACGGCAGCATAGTCGAGACCTGCCGAGATGCTGTGGGTCAACCCGATCTGTCCGTCGTCGTTTTGCAGCACATACGTATACGTCCCCTGGAGCACTCCCGGTCGTCCGCCAGCGAAGCGCGCCGCGTGGTCGCCCGGCGTGATGCCGCGCCCGCCAGCCTCAACGCCGCGCAACGCCACGCCTTCGTCGCCGAGGAACGCATGGAAGATGCCAATGGCGTTCGAGCCGCCGCCAACGCACGCCAGCACCACATCAGGCAAACGTCCAGTCGTTGCCAGAATCTGCTCGCGCGCCTCGCGCCCGATGACGCTCTGAAAGTCGCGCACCATCGTCGGGTACGGATGCGGACCAAGCGCCGAACCGAGGAGATAGTACGAGTCCGGGTTGGTCACCCAGTCGCGCATGGCTTCGTTGATGGCATCCTTGAGCGTCCGCGACCCGCTGGCGACGCCGCGCACCTCTGCGCCCAGCAGCCGCATGCGGAAGACATTCGGTTGCTGGCGCGCCATGTCGTCCACGCCCATATACACAACGCACTCCATGCCAAGCAGTGCGCATACGGTTGCGGTTGCGACGCCGTGCTGCCCGGCGCCGGTTTCGGCGATGATCCGCGTCTTGCCCATCCGCTTTGCCAGCAATCCCTGCCCCAGCGCATTGTTGATCTTGTGCGCGCCGGTATGCGCCAGGTCCTCGCGCTTGAGATAGATCTGGGCGCCGCCGAGGTATTCCGTCAGGCGTCGCGCAAAGGTCAGCGGCGTGGGTCTGCCGGTGTAACTGCGGTGCAGCCGGTCCAGTTCCACCCAGAACGTCGGGTCCTGGCGGGCGCTGGCATACGCCTGTTCGAGGGCTGCCACCGCTGGCGCCAGCGTTTCGGGAATGTACGCGCCGCCGTAGGGACCAAAGCGACCGGCGTGCGCTGTATCACGAGTTGGAGTCGGATGAATACTGACGGTCATGCCTCTCCTCAGCAGATTTCAGGAAACATCGCCAAGTCGGCGAGTCGCATACGTTAATTCGCGTGTGGCAAGCCCTGCAACACGCATCCCCTGCTCAAACGCCGCCGCCTGCTCACGCGCAGCGGCAGCCAGCGCCTGTTCGCCAAGTTCATCGAAGCGCGCGGCTGCGGCGCGCATCAACCGCGCCGCTTCAGCCGGGTCGGACGCTGTGGCGGCGCGACGCATCAGGCGCGCCGCCATTGCCCGCGCCGCAGCCGCGCGCACGTCGTCGCACAGTGGCGGCGCCCGGTGCATAACCGTCGCCTGAATATCGGCGTCTGCCAGACGCACCCCGGCAGACAGCGCCGCGACCCCGGCGATCCACAGCGGTCCAGGATTCGCAACAGGCGCGAGGAACTCCAGCAGCAACGTCACCGGCGTTCCTGCTGCCAGGTCTCCCAACGAAACGTGAGTGACATCCGCCGCCGCCGCGCCTGCTGGCTCGGCGAGCAGCGCCAGCGCCGGTCGCATGCGTGTCACCCGCCGCAATTGCACCCCGCGCATCGGCGCAATAGCGATAGTGACAGCGGGAATGGCGGCGGCGCGCACAGTTTCGAGTTCGGCGCTGATAGCGCGCGGAATGGCGGATGCACGCTTCAAGAACAGCGCGTGCCCGCCGCTGCGGTCGGCAATCGCCGTCAGCAGATCGTCCTGGAACTCGCCGCCAAGCCCGATAGTTGTAATGGCAATATGCTCGCCAGCCGCCTGATCCGCCAGCGCCAGACATGCTGCGGAGTCGCGGGTGAACCCATCGGTCAGCAGAATGATCCGGTCAGCGCAGCGGCCGTCGCGGTTGGCGCGGATCTGGTTGAGCGCCAGCGCAATGCCGTCCGCCAGATTGGTGCCATCGCCAAGGTTGAGCCCCGGCAGTCGCTCAATGGCGCGCACCAGCGTCACCCGATCCGAGCCAATCATACCTGGTATCAGCAGCAGTGCGTGGTCGGCGAAGACCACCAGCGCCAGGCGGTCATTGTGGTCGAGACGTTCGACAACGGTGTGGAGCGCGCGCACCACGTGGTCGAGCGCGCTCGAAGCCGCCTCGCGCATCTCCTGGGGGACAGAACCGCTCAACTGCCATACCGGCACCCCATCGACCAGCATCTCCTGCGCCGAACCGTTGCGCAGCAGTGAACGAAACTGCGTTTCATCAACGATTGGAATACGCATGGAACGGCTGACGTCCGCCACCAGCGCCCAGTTGACCGGACGCGGCGGCGCGGTGCCGCTCACCGACGCCTGCACCGTCAGCAACACATAGCAAACCTGCGGCTCGCAGCGCGCTTCGAGAAGCAGTGGACTCGGGCTGGTGGAGAGTGTCAGACCTGGCATGGGATACATTATACTATGAGGCGAAAGGCGTGAGGCGAGAGGCGTGAGGGTGGACGTTGAACATCGGGAAAGGTGCGAGGATTGACGCAGGAAGGTGCAAAAGTGGAAGACGGCAGGTAGGGGCGCGCCTGTGCCGATGGCGCGCCCGCGCCGGATGCGCGTCGCGCCGGATGTACGGTGCACGTCGAAGGTGGCGGGTAGGGGCGCGCCGCTGGCGCGCCGGAACGCTGGGTGTGGGTGGAAGGCGGGGCGTCGCATATTGAAGGGTGAAGGCGGAACGTGAGAGCGTGAGAAGGCGGAGCGTCTTAACCCTTAACCCTTAACCCCTAACCCTAACCCCTAAACGAGGTTCGTACATGTCAGACACACTCGAACAGACCGTTGATCGACCGGTCGCACGTCGTACCCGTGCGCTGCCGTACCTGGTCCTGCTCGGCGGTGTTATGGTCGCTGCTGCCGCGTCGATCATGATCCGCTATGCCCAGGGTATGGAGATGCCCTCAACGACTATCGCAGCTGGTCGGTTGGGGCTGGCGGCGCTCATTCTGCTCCCTCTTGCCTGGACGCGCGCCGGGGACGAGTTGCGCCGCCTGTCGCGGCGCGACATCCTGCTCGGGATTGTGTCTGGCGTGTTTCTGGCAGTTCACTTTGCCGCCTGGATCTCATCGCTGGCGTATACCTCGGTCGCTTCCTCGGTCGCGCTGGTTTCGACCAATCCGCTGTGGGTGGCGCTCCTATCGGCGGTGTTGCTGCGCGAACGACCCTCGGCGCCGACCATGGCGGGGGTGGTGCTGACGATTGCTGGCAGCATCCTGATCGGCATCAGCGATAGCAGCGGACCCGACAGCGGCAACGCGCTGCTGGGCAACGCGCTGGCACTTCTGGGCGCATTTGGAGGTTCGATCTACTTTCTGGTCGGGCGCAGCCTGCGTCGCCATGTCTCGGTTTTGGCATACATCTGGCTGGTCTACACCAGCGCTGCGGTCGCGTTGCTGATTACTGCTATGATATTCGCTGGAACCGCCAATCCGCTGGAACTTTTTGGCGGATACCCGCCGCTGGCGTATGTGTTGCTCCTCGGTCTTGCCGTCGGACCGCAACTGCTGGGACACACCGCCTTCAACTGGTCGTTGCGCTACCTCTCTGCCACATTCGTGACAGTTGCGCTGCTGGGAGAACCGATCGGCTCGGCGCTGCTGGCGCTGATCTTCTTCGGCGAGTGGTTTGCACCATTGCAACTGGCGGGTTTCGTGCTCCTTCTGATCGGCATCGCAGTGGCGGCGCGCGGAGAGCGCAACAACAGCTAGCGGCAAGACCTTTTACGCCAGGATATCGATCGCGCCGGGGATCAATTCAGCCGTCACCGTGCGCGCCCTGGTCGAGAGGACTTCGCCGTCGGTTGCGACCGGGATCGGCGCTGAACTGCTGATGGCAACGTGCCGCACCCGCGCCATTGTCACCTGCCGCAGCTTTGTGTGCGTGCCTTCGAGCACCTTCGGAATATGGCGAATAATCTCATCAATGCGCAGATTATCGACCAGGCACGTATCGAAGAACCCATCGTCGATGCGGGCATCGGGCGTGAGCAGGAATCCGCCCGCCTGATAGCGGCCATTGGCGACGCTGGCGAAGAGCAAACGACGCTGAATGCGACGACCATCGAACTCAACCGTCATCGGATGCGCTTTGTAGTTCGCCATCGCGCGAATAATCGCCAGCAAATACACGGCGAACCCCTTCAGTCGGGTGATCTTGAGCGCCTCAGCCGCCGCCTGCGCGTCGAAGCCAGCGCCGAGCGCATTGATGAACCATCGCTCCTGTTCGTTGTCAACACGCACCAGACCCAGGTCGACGCTGCGCGTCTGCCAGCGGGCAATCCGCTGCACGCTGCCATAGATGTCGTTCGCCAGAAAACCGTCGAGCACCTTGATGAAATCGCAGCCGGTGCCGAGCGGAACGATCCCCACCGGCACGCGGCGTCCACTGCTCGCCTCCGCCAGCTTGATACCGTTGACCGCTTCATTGAGCGTGCCATCGCCGCCCACTGCCACAATTGCGCCATAGCCGCGTTCGACCGCCTGCCGCGCCATTTCGATGGCGCCGCCGCGCGTGTGGGTCATGACCATGTCATAATCGACGCCAGCGCGCTCGAGCGCCAGGTCGAGGTCGTGCCGTCGTTCGCCAGCGTGACCACGGCCTGCCCAGGGGTTGAGAATGATCAGCGCCTTGTCCATGCTTTTCGCTCACAGTCCCAACGGCGCAGATGCGCCGCATCAGCGATTATACCGGATGTGAAACGTTCCCCTGTTCTTTTTCTCTGATTTCGAGTATAATCCGTTCAACTTCCCACTATCTTTTTTTGATCTTTTCGGGTATAATCCGCACAGGTCGACGCGAGGGCGCGTCTGTTTAGTTAACGAACAGAAAGGGGGGTACGATGACGAACGAGGATCTTCTGGCTCTCATTGAAGAGGGCGTCGAGAACGGTCGGATCTCGCCAGCGCTGGCCGCATTCATCACCGCAGAACTGCTGGGTGTGGAGGCTGCTGAGACGGAATATGCCGAAGATCGGTTGCTGGAGACCGTTGGCATGTCAGCATGAGCAACTGCGTCCGGCTACGAAAGAGCCGCCCCATCGGGCGGCTCTTTCTATTCCTCTGCTTCACCGTGTAGGGAAGCATCACCCTGCCAGTTCGCGGCGCACAATGCGTGTTCCTTCGACCATCGCCTTCAGTTTGGCGCGCGCTGCCCAACGCGCTGTCTGGCTGAACCCGCAGTCGGGCACGATCGTCAGCTTCTCCGGCGACACGTACCGCAGCGCCACCCGGATCCGTTCGGCAACGTCCTCTGGCGTCTCGATGTAGTAGTTCTTCACATCGACCAGCCCGGCCGCCAGCTCCTTCTCATTCGGAAATTCGCGCCATAGATCAATCTCCGCAAGTTCGCGGTTAGCGAATTCTAGCGCGTATTGATCGGCGTGCGCGTCGAGAATGTGCGGAAACAACGGACGATAGGTGCGCTTCGCCGTGGGACGCCCGACGTAGTTGCCAAAGCAGAGGTGCAACCCGATTTTAGCGTTGACGCCAGCAACCGTGGCGTTGAACAGTTCGACGAACGCTTGCGGCGCATCGGGGTGCACGGCGATTGATGGCTCGTCGATCTGAATGAAGGTGCATCCCGCCGCAGCCAGCGCCTTCAGTTCGGCGTTGATGATCGGCACGAGCGCCTCCGCTACATCCCAGCGCGTTTTGTACACTGCGCCAGGTTTGATCCGACCGGCAAGCGTGAATGGACCGGGACATGGCATTTTAATTGGTCGCGTCGTGCGCTGTTTGACATAATCATACTCGGCAAGCAAACCAAGACCTTTCGGCGCCCTGATCGGCTCGACTGCTTCGTAACTCTCGCGTTGATCGTGACCGGCGACGCCGATCCGGCGCTGCGGCGGAAGTTCGCGCAATCCTGTGAGAAAGCCATAGAACGCCGCCGTGAAGAAACCAGCGCGCCGCATCTCTCCATCGCTGACAATGTCGACGCCAGCGTCTTCCTGGTCGCGCAGCGCCATATCGACCGCGTCATCCTGCGTTTCGCGCATATCTTCCGGTCCGAGTTCGCCGCGCTGCGCCGCCCAGAGCGTCACGTGCAACCAGGCGGGCCAGGCGTAAGAACCAATGACGCTGGTCGGGAGAAGCGGGAGACTCATAGGCTTACCTCACAGATTCTATCGTTACCACGCGGTCCATCCACCATCAATCGGCAACACCACGCCGGTGACAAAGGCGGCGTCGTCGGACGCCAGATACGCTGCGGCAGCGGCGACATCCTCCGGCGCGCCCATGGCGCCGGTCAGCGGTTGAAGATGCGCCAGCCGCTGCTGAATGCGCTCACTCTCCTGCGCGCGACGACTCATCGGCGTGGCGATCAAACCAGGGGCGATGACATTGACGCGTACGCGGCGCGGCGCGTAGTACACCGCCATCGCCCGCGACAACCCGATAATCCCGGCTTTTGCAGCGGCGTAGGCGTGGGTGGCGAAATCAGCATCGCCGCCAACCATGCCCAGCACCGAGCTGAGATTGATGATCGACCCGCCGCCTGCCGCCAGCAGATGCGGCACGGTTGCGCGACACATCAGAAAGATGCTCGTCAGGTTCACGTCGAGCGTGCGCTGCCATCCTTCGATGGTGCAAGCGTCGACCGGTCCATCCCCCCAGCGCCGACCGCTGGCGCCCGCGCCGTTGAACACAATGTCGAGACGGTGCAGATGATCCATTGCGTCCGACACCGACTGTTCCACCTGTGATGGGTCAGTCAGGTCGCATATGACAGGCACGAACGCTTCTGCTGAGTTGCTCAGTGCGTGAGTTTCGTTCAGCCCAACGCCGTTGAGGTCGAAACCGACGACACGCGCTCCTTCGGCGAGGAAACGGAGCGCTACGGCGCGCCCGATGCCGCTCGCCGCGCCGGTGACGATCGCAGTTTTTCCGGTCAGGCGCATGACCCTCTCACGAAGAACGGAATGCACTCTTTATCCTCGCGTCAACCTTTTCAAGCAGTGCTACGATGCTCAAGGCACGGACAGCTGCGTTGAACGTCCACTCCCGTACACTTGCGCCACGCGTGCTCGATAGTCGTCGTAGGTGCGTTCGAAGAGTTCTTCCGAAGCGGCGCTGCCGATCAACACGCTGCTGGTCAGCACCAGCGGCGGCTGACCCCGTTTCGTCAGCTCGGCGGCGACCAGGCACTTCAGCGCATTGACCACCGCCGCATACCCGATTGTCGAACCGGGACCGACGGGGTATTGTAGACCTTCGATGCTCACCAGCGCATCGCCGGCAGGCGCACAGTTGTCGATCGTGACATCGGCGCAGTCAATCAGGCGTTTGCCGCTACTATGGCGCGGCGCAGACGCCAGGCAGTGCTCGACCGACACCACGGCGATCACCGGCATGCCGCGCGCTTTCGCTTCGAGCGCAACATCAATCACCACCTGGTTGACGCCGCTGTTCGAGAAGATCATGAAACTGTCATGCGGACCGAAGACAAAGTTGCGCAGGATGACCTGACCAAACCCCTCGACTTTTTCAAGGAACATCGCCTGACGCTGCCCGTTGGCTCCAACGACCGGATTGTGGTATGTGAGCGATAGTTCGACAATCGGGTGGAAACCGGGGAAGCTGCCGTGGCGTGGAAAGATTTCCTCAATCGGGATGCGCGAGTGACCGGTGCCGAAGAGGTGCACCAGTCCGCCAGCGGCTATGGTGTCGGCGCAGATGAGCGCCGCTTCAGTGATGGCTGGCATCTGCGTCTCGCGCACCCGGCGCACAATCATTTCGGCGCGTTCCAGATAGTCCAGTGCGGGTGCAGGGTCGAGGGTCATAGCGCCTCATCACAAATACGTTGATCACACATTTCGATAAGCGCCCCAGCGCTGGCTGAGCCCTGAGCTTGCCGAAGGGTCGAAGCCAACGCCCGCCGCGCCCTTCGGCAAGTTTAGAGCTCAGGGCGCTATCTGTCCCGTTGTGGATCGTGCTGCTACTGAATATCGATCACCCGCTCGATGATCCGCCCCGTCGTCTTATCGGAGAGAATCTGTTTCAGTTTGTTGCCGTGCATGCGCTCTTCCTTCACCAGCGCATACCCGTCGATCTCCTGCGCCACACGGCGCAGCGACTTCATCGGCTCAGTGGCGCGCCACTCGACTTCGACCGCCTCCCACTGGCGCGATTTTGCCGAGCGATAGGCAGCGTCGAGAATGGCGTTGACCACATATCCGTCGTAGAACGTTTCCATCGGCGCGCGGTTGTTGTCCATCGCCTCGAACATATCAGTGAACATATGGGTGTATCCCAGCTCGTGAACCTCATCGCCTACCGGGAAGAGCCAGCCGGTTTCAGTTTCAGCTTTTTCAGCGACATACCCTCCGCCAGCGGCGGTAAACATCTCGAAGCCGGTGCGCAGGAAGTGGTTGAGCCAGATCGTGCCGTTCGTTCCGGCAACTTCATCACGCAGGTCCATCCCGCCGCGGAATGTCCAGCTTACCTCGAACTGACCGATCGCGCCGCTCTCGAAACGGATCAGCGCAATCGCGTTATCTTCAGCAGCGATTGGATGCACCAGCGTATCCGCCCAGCACATCACTTCCACCGGACGATTGTTCTTCCCAACGAAATTTCGAATAATCTCGGCGCAGTGGCACCCCAGGTCGATAATTGCGCCGCCGCCCGCCACGTGGGCATCCCAGAACCAGGCGCTGTGCGGTCCGGGATGCGTCTCGCGCGAGCGCACCCACAGCACATCCCCCAGGGCGCCGGCTTTGACCGACTCCAGCGCCTTGAGCGTCTTCGGCGTGTACACCAGGTCTTCGAGATAGCCGGCAAACACACCCGCCTTCTCAACTGCTTCGAGCATCTGACGCGCCTCGGCAGCCGTGCGACCAAGCGGCTTGGTGCAGAGCACCGCTTTGCCCGCCGCCGCCGCCAGTTCGGTTGCCTGTACGTGCTGATCGTTTGGCAGCCCGATGATGACCGTATCGGTCTCCGGGTCCTCGATTGCTGCCTTGAGGTCATTGGTGGCTCTGGCAATCCCCCATTGGGCGGCAAACGACTCGGCGCGCTCACGAGTGCGCGAGTAGACCGTCGTGATCCGGTCGCGTCCTCGATGACCGTGGAGCGTCATGGTGTAGAACATGCCGATCAGACCTGTACCGAGCAACGTGATCGAGTGCGACTTCATACATGCTCCTTTGCTGAATGTTCTCCTTCGAACCGTTGCGATGCCCACAGCGCAGCGCCGATGACCCCGGCTTCGCCGCCAAGCTGCGCCAGCGTGATCTGCACCCGGTCGAGCGGTGTCAGATGGCAGCGCGCCACCACTTCGGCGCGCGCCGGTCCCAGGATCCAGTCGCCGAGGCGCGACATGCCGCCGCCGATTACGACCCGTTCCGGGCTGAAGATCGTGATCAGGTTGGCGATGCCGATGCCGAGGCAGCTTCCGGCGCGCTGCAGAATCTCCCGAGCAATGGTATCGCCCTGTTCGGCGGCGCGCGCAATGACCCCTGGCGTAACCTTGTTCAGGTCGTAATTCACCAGCGCGCCGATCTGTGTCGTCATTCCCTGCGCCACCACACGCAGCGCCATTGCCGTGATCGACGGACCGCTGGCGAACGTTTCCAGGCAGCCACGGTTGCCGCAGCCGCAGCGCGGTCCATACGGGTCAATCGTCATATGCCCGACTTCCCCGGCGGTTCCGTCGATACCCAGGTACAATCGCCCGTCTATGGCAATTCCGCCGCCAATACCGGTGCCGAGGGTCATACCAATCACGCTGCGCGCATCGCGCCCGGCGCCGAAGGTCGCCTCAGCCAGTGTGAAGGCGCGGGCATCATTGATGATCGCCGTCGGACGACCGGTGAGGCCGGTCATGTTGGCGGCGAGCGGCACATTGCGCCAGCCCGAGGGCAGATTCGGCAGCAGGATCGTCACCCCCTGCGCAAGGTCGATCAACCCAGGCACGCCGATACCGATTGCAGGGATCTGGTCGAGCGGCATGTTGATCTGCGCGCACACCTCTCCGGCAAGCGCAGCCATGCGCTCGATGACCGCAGCGGGACCTTCGTGCGCTTCGGTGGGAACCACCAGTTGGAGGAGACGCTCGCCGGTGCGCACATCAACGGCGGCGGCGGCGATTTTGGTGCCGCCCAGATCAATGCCGAGATAGACGTTCATTGTCTTCTATTTTTGAAGATTTCCCGATAGGGTGATACTAGCGCATCGGAGCAGGGCTGTCAAGCGGGAGAGGAATTCGTAAGTTGAGCAGTGCATGTGTCTCTGGAGACGATACAGTTGTTGCAGGCGACGCACGTATCTCTGGCGACAAGTGGGACAGCGGCACGCATCCGTGTGACCAGTCCAAATGGCATGCAAGTCATTTCGGTATCTCTCCCGACGCACATTTGGATCGGCCCGCCCCTGCTATCGGATGACCTTGTTTTGGAAATTGTTCTGGATTTCAATTTGAGAATATAATTGTACGATGGCAAAGAGATGAAGCGTCTGGAACATTATTGAAGGAGGCGCTGATGTTCTCGACTGGTCCGCAGTCGGAAGCGGTGAAACTATCTGGCGGGACGCCGGAAACAGTCACATTTGTCTACGGGGACTCAGAGGGAAATCTGATCATTGAGTCGTATGATCACAGTTCTCAGGCAGAAGGGGTCTTTGGGAATGATGTGGCGTTCCTGATGCATATCGCAGCTGAACACAAACTTCGGATATGGGCGCTCCTGCGCGGCGCGGGGCGTTCCCCATCAAGCGGCAGCGATGCTGAGTTGTTCACAGCCCTTCAAGAACGGTTCGGTGATTACTATGAGGTGCAACGCTGGCTCGATGCCAACGGCATCCCCTACCGCAAAGAGTTCGATGGCCGGGCGTAGGCGCCGCGATCCGCCCAAACTGCAACTGCTGATAGCGCGTTGAGTGCGCTCTTTGTCCTGACTATGGACTCCTCGTGATCATCGGAAGATACACGCGACGTTGATCGGGCGGCGGTGTGGGCGTTCCCGGCAGTGCGGGCGTTCCCGGCGGTGCGGGCGTTTCCGGCGGTGCGGGTGTTCCCGGCGGTGCGGGCGTTCCCGGCGGTGCGGGCGTTCCCGGTGGCGCAGATGAAAGCGGCATCGCCAGGTTTTCATACACCAGCACGCGATTGTGCGACCAGCCAATGGAGATGATGTCCAGGTCGCCGTCGTTGTCCAGATCGACCAGTTGCGCACCGTCGTGATGTTCATCGCCGGTAAAGACCGTCCAGCGACGCCAGCGCAGTCCATACCCGTCGTCATTCTCGAAGATCAACAGGCGCGCGCGCTCCGGGCGCGCAGGGTCGTGCTCGCCGACGACGATGTCGAGGTCGCCGTCGCCATCGAGGTCGCCCGCGTCCAGGCTCATCAGTCCGATGACATCGACGGCAATAATATGTTCCGTCCAGCGCGCCGCCGGGTGCGCTCCCTGTTCGTACCACGCCAGTTTCCCCAGCGCGCCGACGGCTTCGAACCCCGACCGTCACAGTTGATGTCCGCCAAACGATTGCGGTCCGGGGCGCCTGAACCGTCGGCAAGCGGCAGCGATGTCCAGTTCTCGTTGTCATTGCGCAACCAGCGCGTGCCCTTGAGCAGGTCGAGATCGCCGTCCTGGTCGATGTCGCCCACGCTGAGTTCTTCGTCCTGCGACAGCGACGAAATAGTGCGCAGGTTCCACGTCGTAACAGCAGGATCGTCCGGGATGCGCAAGGTCTGAATGCCGCGCCCGGCTTTGTGCCATGAGAGCGCAATTTCGAGCGGACCGTCGGGCGTGAAGCGCGCCCCTACCGCTCCCTGGAGAAAGTCGCCGTTGCTGGCGTCGATATTCGTGAACACCGTGAAGGAGCCGCCATCGTTGCGCGCCCAGGCGAAGCGACCATTGCGCTCCGAGCCGCGCCCCTGCGTGCCGAAGATATCAAGATCGCCATCATCATCGAGGTCTGCCAGGATTGCCGCATTGCGCAGCGGTTCACCGATTGGCGCGCGCCTCCAGTCGCCATCGGCGCGCCCTGGATTGCGATACCACCAGGCGCCGCTGACGACATCCGGCAAATTATTGCCGTCGAGGTCGCCGTGCAGCGCGAAGATGGCGCGATCAGGGCGCGCTGCATCGATCACGTGCCGTCGCCAGCGCGACAGGTCGAGTTTCGTGGGGTTGCGGGTTTCGTTTAGCCAGATATGCAGGCGCGGCGTTTCAAAATTATATGGTTTGCCAAGCATATCGAGATCGCCGTCGCCGTCGATGTCCCCCAAGCGTGACTCGTGGTGATCGATGCCAGGCGGTCCTTCCGCCAGGAGAAAGGCGCCTGCGCCGTTGCCGTAGAGCAGGATCGTGCGCGAGCCGGGATTAGCGCCGTCGAGACGCATCTCGCCGGAGAAGATGTCGAGCGCGCCATCGAGGTTGAGATCGGCGAGCGCTAGGCTATGGGCGTCCTCGATGCGATCCACAAGGATCTATGGTGACGGTTCTGCCCACCGCTCTTGATCAGGCGTCTCGTCCATCCGATATCTGGATTGTGGTTCGGATGGGGATTTTCCCACCAGAACACCCGGTTGCCGCTGTGATCCTCCCCGGCGACGATATCGAGATCGCCGTCGCCGTCAATGTCAGCAAATGCGCCGCCAGCTTCAATGCTTATCTGCGATGGTTCGATCACCAATCGCTGCCATCCGGTTGCGGTGAACCGCAACCAGACGAGCGCAGGCGCCTCGCCGCGTCCGCCGACGACAATATCGTTGCGTCCATCGCAATCGATGTCGAGCGACAGCATCATAGTTTGCTCAATAGGACCAGCCATTAGCGGAGCGGCAGTATCTGCCAAGCACTTCTACTGAACCAGCGGGATCGCGTGAACCAGCGAGATCGAGGAGGCTGATGAAAGTGGTTCGGGCGTGACAGCAGGGGCGGCGCATGAACCGACTAGGATAGTGAGCAGCAGCATATTGGCAATCAGACGTACCAACGACGTCTCCTCTTCACTCAAGCAGCAGCGCCCGGACCACGCGATCCCACGTGATATCCGCCACCCGCGCCGGTCCGGCGGCGCCGAGACGTGCGGCGAGGTCCACGCCATCAAACAGCGCGTCAATGTGAGCGGCAATCGCATCAGGTTCCGGGGATGCAACGAGTCCCGTGACGCTGTGTTCGACGAACTCCAGCACGCCGCCGGAGTCGGTCGTGGTAATGACCGGACGCGCGGCAGCCAGCGCCTGCACGGACGTAAACCCGTAGTCTTCATCGAACGGCGCGTAGTAGACAGCCCGCGCTGCGGCGTAGAGGCCGATCAGTTCGTCGTCGGGCACAAATCCGCGAAATACCACACGCGCGCCGAGGTTCAGGTCGGCTGCCAGGCGTTCCAGGCGCGCGCGGTCATCGCCGGCGCCGATAAAGATGCAGCGTACCGGCTGTCGAGTGCGGGCAAGCGCGTGCAGCAGCAGATCGAGACGTTTGGCGGCATCCAGGCGCGCGTCGGAGAGGAGATAGTCGCCGTAGGGTCCGGCGCGCAGCCGTCCGGCGTAGCGGCTCGGCGGATAGAGCGGCTGCGCTTCCAGGCCGACGAAGCGCTTGAGGCGCGCCGCGACATTGCGAGAAATGGTAAACAATCGCTGCGCCTCGCCAAGTGTGGTACGGTCCATCCGCAGCAGTTGATCGCGGATCGCGCGATCCTCAGGGGTGTTGACGAAATCCGACAGCGGCGTGCCATACCAGTCATACGCCTGGCGGTGCTGATGCACCAGCCAGACGACCTTGCGGGCATGACGCGCAGCATACGAGGGGAATTTGGTGCAGATAATCTGATCGACCGGCGCGCCGTTGACATGCTCCAGATCGAGCAGGCGCCATGCCAGCGCCGAAGGCATCAGCCGGTCGTGAGGTTGCCAGGCGTAGGGGAGCGCCACGACATCAACCGTATAACCGCGCTCACAGAGCGCGTCGCGCAGCCCTTCGACCAGCAGTTCAGCGCCGCCGCGCGCAAATGGCACCTGCGCCGTACAGATCAGGATGCGCTGAGGCATGCGCACAGTATAACCGAAAATCAATTACTGAATGCTGCTGGCATACTCGATGCCGCTCTGAAGCGTGCCGCGGGTGACAATCCCCTGCAGGCTCACCCCCATGCCGACAAGCGTCTGCGCAACTTCCGGGCGAATGCCGGTGAGCACCACCTCGGCGCCCAGCAACCGCACCGCCTGCGCCGCCTGCATCAGCGCACTGGCGACGTGCGTATCAACAATTGGTACGCCGGTAATGTCGAGAATGACGACCGACGCACGATGCTCGGCAACCCCGTGGAGCAGGCGATCAACGGTCAGTTGCGTTCGTTGCGAGTCGAAAGCGCCAATTAGCGGCATGAGGAGCACACGCTTATTGAGCGGGATGAGCGGCGTCGAAAGTTCCGCCAGGGTGCGCGCCTGCATTTCGATCACCTGCTCCTGCAGACGCAGACGCTCCTCATTCGCCTTCTGAAGCTCGAGCGTTTTGGCGGCGATTTCATCGAGAAAACGTTGCTGACGTTCGCGTTCACGCGCTTCGCGCAGGATGGCAATCTCGTTCTCGATTGTGCGGTTCGACTCGTACACATGAAACTCGACCGACGTTTCTTCACCGTCGATCACGAGATTCTTCTCATCGGCCCAGCATGGCACGCCGAATGCATGGGTGAACAGACCGATAATTTTGCCCTGGAGAAACGGGCATCCCCAGTTGACCGGCTGCCCGCGCTGCATATCGAGTTCCCACGGGTTGCGGATGCGCACAATCGCCTTCCGCTGCTGCACGTCGCAGAAGGGGAGTTCCAGGCGTCCCCAGCCAATTGTGCTGATGACCTCGCCCCACGCAAGAAGCCCTTCCTCGAAGGTTGATCCGAGCGCCAGCACGACATCGTGATAGTCCTCCGCCGTGCCAAAACTCCCGCTATGCGCCACCAGCAGCCGGAAGAGCGGAATGCCGATTTCGTCCGCCAGCGGACGGAAAATCTTCAACAATGACGGGTTCAGCCACAGAAGCGCCGATGGTATGCCAAAGAAGCGCAACCGCCCTTCATCGATAGACCACTCGAATGGAGCACGGTTGAGCACAACCGAATAGTGATCGGTGAAGACCTCGTTCGACATTGGAATCCTCCATCCCGCAACCGATCATCAACCAGACGCGCTCATATGGTATCACAGCGAAGATGGCAAAACTGACTCGGATTTGAAGCGAGTGCATAACGAACACGCAACATTTGATCCTTTACAATGTCCTGTAGAACGTGGTATCATCCAGTGCCACACACCGCCGTTGCTGTGCATCCTCTGGTTTTTTTCACCAGACACGTTTCTCATTTCGTCCTGACCGTATTACGTCCATGTTGCAACACGCCGAAGTTGCAAACGATCAATCTGCCCGATGTGCCAGCGCTTTCAGCCAGTTTCGGCGTAGCCGAATACCTGCCCGGCGATACCAGCGAAACCATCCTGCACCGCGCCGATCAGGCAATGTACCTGGCGAAAACAACCGGACGCAATCGGATCGTGATCGATAGAGAACCGGTGGAAAC
>JANWXL010000300.1 GCA_025055265.1 Roseiflexus sp. | reverse complement strand
CAGCTCCCCAGCAGCCCCGGGCAGCAGCGGGACGGCGCCAGCGCCGCCGGGGTAGCGTTCGGCGACGCCTGTGCCAGGGTAGAGGATCAGCGCAGCGGCGACGGCGGGCATGCCAGAGACGCCAATAGCGCCCGCATATGCATACGCCTCTGCCAGTGCGTCGGCGGGGATGCCGCGCCCGTCGGCATCCAGGCGGTATTTGGCATCCAGCACGATGACCCGTGGTAAGTGATCGGGTCGGAGCAGTTCGATGGCGATGTCGGGGATGCGGGTGTGGCGGTCGAGTGAGCCGAGGGGGGAATCATCCGCTGACTGAGCCTGTCGAAGGCGGCGCTCTGGCGGGCATGGATCATCGTCGCGCCCGTCCGACGCGGGACGGTACTGCGGTTGGTAGCGCAACCGTAGCGTCCAGCCGTTCCGTGCGGCGATCAGCAGCGGCTCATCTCGCTGAAAATTGAATGACCAGGCATCGGCGTCGTCAGCGGGGGGCGCCAGCAGCGAACAGGAATGCACCTCAATGTCCAGATTCAGCAGCGCCTGGACGACCTGCAACACGCACCAGCGCTCGTACAGAAGCGGGAGATCGACAACCGACAGGTCGAACGGCGCGCCGGGATCGACGACCAGCCGCTGGTGCAGCGCCCGCCACATCCGGTACACCTGACGATAGGCGGGATCGCGCCGGATCAGCGGCGTGACCGCCGGGGTCTGGCGCAGCGCCGTCACCTGCTCGAAGAACGGATCGGCAAGAAGGCTGGCAATCTTGCGAGCGCACTGATCGCAGCGCGCAGCGATGGCGCGGGCGCGCGCGGCGCGGGAGGAATCCGACGCCACGGCAGCAAGACGGGTGACCTCGCGCTGCGCCCGATCAACGCATCGCCGCGCGCGCCCGCGCAGAAGTTCCAGAGTGCGCTTCAGCAGACGATGTTCAGCCGTGTTGTGCGTGTCGTTGCTGGACTCCTGCACGACAGTGCGCGGCAGTATGCCGCCTTCCGGTCGCATCAGGCGCTGGAGATAGGGTGCGGCATCCACCGGCGCCGCTTCCAGATCGCCCTGCACTGCGCGTTGCAGCGCCGTTGTCGAAAGTTCCCGCGCCTGTCCCAGCGGCACACGTTCATCGGTGTTCTGAAGCGTGCTGCGGGGATGCGCCAGAATGCGCCGGACTGCCTGCTCGAACTGGTCGAATGACGAACCAAACAGCGCCGCAGCGTCATCGATCCACGAACGCGGCGTTTCGTCACCACGCCCCAGCCGCGCCCTGACATCGGCGCCTGCCAGGGATCGCACCAGAGCAGGCGCAAGACGTTCAACATCTTCCAGGATCGCAAGATACCTTTCGCTATCGATTTTTCGTGGTGCAACCGACAATCGCCATTGTCGCTCGTTACACAGTGCATCATCGACGCGCATTGTCAGACGAAGCGTATGCCCGCCCACACCCGCGCCGGGATTCCATGCCCAGCGCCAGCGTGCATCTCCAGGGTGGAGGAATGGCATCAGAGTTACCCCATCGATGGTCAACTCAAGTGTCGCATCACCCGGCGGAAGGCAGACAAACTCAACCGGTTGCTGCTCAGCGATTGCTGGCAGATCGTCGTCTACCGTCAGTGATAGTTCAATTTCCAGAGCGCTTCTCATGACGCTTGAGTCGTACATTCACCATCGTGCATCCGGCGTCGGCTTCGACAGGTTCAGCCGACGCTTACCCCGCCTCTGGCGACGATCACGGGCAGACGTTAGACGAAAGGCTGGAGCGTCAGTGTTATAGATCGAGTAATCCTTCATCGAGCCAGCGTTGCAGCACGTTACGCGCAGCACGCGCGGCGTTGGCGCGATGGCTGATCTGATTCTTGCGCTCCGGCGGCAATTGCGCCAGGGTCGCATCTTCGTCCAGGACGTAAAAGATCGGGTCGTACCCGAACCCGTAGTGCCCCTTCGGCTCGAACTCGATCACGCCAGGGAGCACGCCTTCAACAAACTCGATTGGACCGCCGGGCAGCGCCAGCGCAATGACGCAGACGAAGCGCGCCAGCCGTGCATGGAAGGGTACACCCTCAAGTTTGCGTAGCAGAAAGGCGTTGCGCTCGGCATCGGTCGCCTCAGGACCGGCGTAGCGCGCCGAGCGAACGCCGGGTTCGCCGCCGAGCGCCGCCACTTCCAGCCCGGAGTCGTCGGC
>JANWXL010000053.1 GCA_025055265.1 Roseiflexus sp. | reverse complement strand
CTCCGGGTCCACAATCGCATACTCAGGAACGCCAGCCGCTGCATACGCCGCCAGTTTCACCCGTTCGTCGTAGGCGCGCGTCCCCGGCGACAGCACTTCGACAATCAGGTCAGGCACGCCGTAGATCCGCCCGTTGCGGATGATCTCCGCGCGTTCGGCGCGAATGAAGACCAGGTCTGGCTGCACGGGATCACAGCCCGACATAATGACGCCAATTGGCGCGATGAAGACGTAGCCAAGGCCGCGCTCCTTTACTGGCAACCCGACGAACTGGATCAACGAGAAGATAATCCACTGATGAAAACTGTGCGGCGCAGTCGTCATGTAGAGCACTCCATCAATAATCTCGTAGCGGTTGCCGTCGTCGGGGAGCGCCTCCCAATCCGCCAGCGTCCAGCGTCCCTGGAGCGGACCGGCCACGGCTGGCGAGTCGGTTTTGATTACGAGCGCGGTCATAGCCCCTCCTTCCTTCCCGCCAATCAGCGGAACACGCTCAACGCCATGTAGAACGAGACGCACCAGTTAGGCGCGTCCACAATCTGGCTGATGCGCAGATCGCCCGCCAGACTGCAGAGGATGTAGGCGTCTTCGCGGCTCAATCCCTTCTCGCGCCCCAGCCACGCGATCATGTCGCGCACTGCGTTCTGCGCGTTCGTCATCAGGTCAGGTCCAATTGCCGTCGTCACGAAATATCCCTTCGCATCATACGCGGGCTGGATCGGTCCCGGCGGCGTGAAGAACTGGTAGCTCCAGGGACGCAGGCTCCGCCCTTTGATAACGTTGAAGCGCAGGCTGAACTGCATCGGGCATTCGATGCCGGTAACGCACACTTCGCCGTCCCCCTGCGCCGCGTGGCAGTCGCCTGCCGAGAAGAGCGCCCCCGGCACGAAGACCGGCAGGTATAGTTTTGCGCCGACGTTCAGGTGGCGTGTGTCGATGTTGCCGCCCGCCTTGCCGCACGGCAGCACGTCGAACGCTCCCGGTTCATCGAGCGCCACCCCCATGGTGCCGCAGAGCGGCTGGATCGGGATGTGAATATCGTCGCGCAACGGCGCGGTGACGCCATTGCTCAGGTCGAAGTGGCGAATGTACGGCTCGGTAAAATCGTTCGCCAGCAGCCCCAGACCAGGGATAATGCCTGTCCATCCCCAATCGAGCGGCTGCATGCGCAGGATCTCGACTTCGAGAATATCGCCAGGTTCGGCACCCTTCACAAAGACCGGTCCCGCCAGCGGATACAGTTGGTCAAAATCGAGGTTTGTCAGCACCGACGCATCGCAGCCGGGTGTCACCTGATTGTTTGTCACCTCGGCGGTCTCGCAGTGAACGATGTCGCCTGGCTCGATCTCGATGGCTGGCGGCAGGCTGTTGTCCCATTTGTGATGAACCTGGTCGGGGCGGAGCGTGTGTTCTGCCATGGAAGCATCCTCCTGCGCATTGATCTGGCGGATTGTGGGACTTCTATTATACTATCAGT
>JANWXL010000583.1 GCA_025055265.1 Roseiflexus sp. | reverse complement strand
TGCCGGGACCCGCTGGCGCACATTGCGTCGGGTTGCGCTTCATGGTACTCTGATATAGGGATTAAGAAATGAACCCGGTAAACCCGTGCTGCCGCGCTGCACGTCCTTTGATCTGCGGGCGGAAGCCCTCGCTCAGGACGGAGAAGCCCCAGAGGGGCTTTCACGATCTCAGCCCGCAGCGCCCAGGAGTACCGGACCATCTCTTAATCTTCATATGAGGACGATTTTCAAGATCAAGGAGCCGGTTGGACGACCAGGCTCCCTTTTGGTGTTGGTGAACTGTGACAACCGCTATTCTTTCGCTTACAACGCTCCTCGATGAGATAGCGGCGCTTGCGCCGGTTCAGGAATTGATAGCGACATTGTGCACCCGCGCCGGCGTGCGCCTGCACGTTGCGCCTGCGCCAGGAGCGGCGCGCACGCCGCTGGTTGCTGCAATCGCCGCCAATACCGCCGCGCCGGTCGTGTATGTGGTGAGCACGACCGACGCGGCGCTGCGGGCATATGACGATCTGCGTCAGTGGCTGGGCGACAACCGGGTCCTGATCTTTCCAGCAAGTGATGCGCTGCCATATGAGCATATGTCCACCGGCAGCGACATCCTCGCAGCGCGTATGCGCGTTTTGCGCCGTCTGGCAGCGCTCACCGCCGACGATAGCGCCGCACCGCCGGTCATTGTTGCGTCGGTCAGGGCATTGATGCAGCCGACGCTGACTCCAGCCGAGCTTCGGACCGGCAGCATTCGCCTGGAGCGCGGCGCACCCTGTGTGCTGGACGATCTGATGGAACAGTTGATCGATCGCGGGTATCGCTATGCACCGGTTGTCGAAGAACCGGGTGAGGTCAACCGGCGCGGCGGCATTATCGACGTGTTTCCGCCGGGAGACGATTTGCCGCTGCGGATCGAATTCTTTGGCGATGAAATCGACAGTCTCCGCCGCTTTGATCCGCTGACGCAACGCAGCGAAGCGCAGATCAGCGCGGCGATCATTGGTCCGCCGCACGAGTTTCCGTTGTGGCGGCGCGATGCTGCACTGCAGCGCATGCGCGACATTGACACGTCGGCGTTGCGACGCGAGGCGCTCGATGAGTGGTTGCAGGCATTCGAGCACATCCGGCGCGGCGAACGGTTTGAGGGACGCGCATTCTTTGCGCCGTTCTTCCGCGAGGAGGCGGGCGTTCCCGCCACCCTGCTGCACCATTTGCCGCCGGGCGGAATCGTCGCGCTCAACGACGCGTTACTGCTGGCGCAGCATGCAGCAGAACTCGATCATCAGGCGGAAACGCGCCGCCGCCAGCAGATCGACGCTGGTGAACTTCCGGCAGCGTTTCCGCGCCCCTATTTGCGCTGGCACGAACTGATCGCGCAGGCGGAAGCCCTGACCCTGGCGGATTTCAGCAACAACGAGCGACCGCTCTGGGACGTGCTGCTCCCCGCATCCCCTGTCGCGCTCCTGTCGAACGATGGCGCAGAACCCTCAATCCTGCGTCGGACGCCAGACGCTGATCCGCCCGATGAACGTTTTCGCTTGCATCTTCTGCCGGAACACCTGGTTTTGCCCGCCGATCTATTTGGCGGACAGATC
>JANWXL010000575.1 GCA_025055265.1 Roseiflexus sp. | reverse complement strand
CGAATGGGTCAACGAATAAGCGAATGGGTCAACGAATGCTGTCACGAATAAACGAATGGGTCAACGAATGGGTCAACGAATAAGCGAATGGGTCAACGAATGCTGTCACGAATAAACGAATGGGTCAACGAATGAGCGAATGGGTTGGTGCGCGTTGCCTTCAACTTTCCGATCTTCAACCCTCACCCCGGCTTGCCCAGAGCATGCCGCGTCGCACCAGTTCGCGCGCTTCGGGAACGTCGAAGTCGCGCGCCACGTGCCCCAGCGAGCAGTAGGAGACGCGCCCCTTGCCCCACGTGCGCGTCCAGACGACCGGCATAACCACGCCTTCAATCCAGGGGCAGTATTCGCCGCTGAACGTGGTCGTCGCCAGCACGTTGTTGCTCGGGTCAACGTGCATGTAGTACTGTTCGGAGTGCATGCGGAAATCGTTCAAACCGGCAGTGATCGGATGGGCGTGGTTGACGATGTTCACGGTGTAGTCGATAATGCCGCCGGGATGCGCAACCCATTGCCCGCCGACCATGAACTGGTAGTCGGTGCTCTGGCGGAACGCATCCGCCATGCCGCCATGCCAGCCGGCAAAGCCGACGCCGCTAGCAATGGCATCAAGCAGCCCTTGCTCCTGCTCGCGCGTGATCGTTGACATGGTGTAGACCTGGACGATGAGGCTGTAAGAGTGCATTCGTTCACGGTCGAGGTACGAGTCGAGCGTGTCGCTGATGGTCACCTCGTACCCTTCAGCGCGCAGCAGCGGCGCGAAGATGTCGACGCACTGCTTCGGCTCGTGCCCTTCCCAGCCGCCCCAGACGAACAAAGCCGATTTCATGACAAACCTCTTGACGTGTGCTTCGGCCAGCGCCTCCATCATAGCATAAGTCGCCTGCGGGTTCAGGCGTGATAGAAGCCGGACAGTCCGTCTCCGCCGGTTTTAGTAGCGCCCAGGAATACTGGGCTATTTTCATTAGCCCGCCGCACCAGGATGTCATCTGACGATTCATGCCTTCAACCATGCGTCTAGGGTCCAGGCATAAGTTGTCGGGCGGCAAGAAAGTACACCTGTACCACCGCACCGCATGTTCTATGAGCAACGGGCTAATGAAGATTAAGTATATTTATTTGGGTATACCACCAGCGACGCGCCCCCTTCGATCCTTCGACAGGCTCAGGGCTCAGAGGGCGCGCCGACCGCGCCCTGAGCCTGTCGAAGGGCGCGGTCGGCGCCGTATGCCGGATTTAATGCTTAATGCTTAATGCTCATAAGCCCTTGCTCAGGACGTTGAAGCCCCTTCGGGGCTTTCCCGACCTCAGCCAGGGCTTATGAACATTAAGAAATTGATCCGGTCAATCTGTGCTACCAACCGGCGCGCGCTCTGAGCTGCGGGCTAAAGCCCTCGCTCAGGATATGGAAGCCCCGGAGGGGCTTGCACGATCTCAGCCAGGGCTTCAGTCCGCAGCGCCCTGGAATACCGGATTATTTGATGAATGTCATTAGCCCGCAGCGCCCTATTTGAGTCTTCATATGTCGCGCCAGGTGGGCGTTCCGCCAGGCGTCCAACTGCAGTTCGGCGCGCTCACTGCGCGTGGACGCCGTCGTTCCCGTCCGTGCAAGCGGATGGTCGGCCGCAGGTCCATCAGGGGCGATTTCAATCGCTGGCAATCAGAGCGTCGTTGCCTGACAGGTCATGCCTGCATCCCTGTGTCCATCGTCGTTTGACGGGCGCACGCGATGTGGTATACTAATTTTAGTGTCAAATTGACAACACCTCGATGTGGGCGGATCATCACATCTCTGAAAGCGGTCTGCAAGGAAGGCTGATCAAGCCTCGTAAGGAGATATGACCATGACCACTTCGACAACATCGCAACGCGGCGAGTTGAGCAGCACGGCGCTGGCGCTGATTCCCATTGCGATTGCCATCAATGTGGCGCTGGGTCATCTGGTGCAGAGCGTCCTGAAATTGCCGATCTATCTCGACTCGATTGGCACGGTGCTGGTCGGCGTACTGCTGGGTCCGCTGGCAGGGGCGATCACCGGTTTGCTCGCCAACGTCATCTGGGGATTGACGCTGGCGCCTTCGGCGCTGCCGTTTGCTGCGGTAGCAGCGGTGATCGGTCTGATCGCGGGATATGCCCGACAGTACGGCGCGATACGCTCGTGGTGGAAGATGGCGCTTGCAGGGGTGATTACTGGTGTGGTTGCCGCAGCGATTTCGGCGCCGATCGCGACGTATGTATTTGGGGGCGTCACGGGTGCGGGCACCGACGTGCTGGTGGCAATGTTCCAGAACCTTGGCGCCAGCGTGCTGGGCGCTTCGTTCATGCAGGGCGCCGTTTCCGACCCGCTCGACAAGACGATTACATACCTGATCGTGTGGGCGATTATCAGCGCACTGCCGAAACGTCTGCTCGCGCGCTTTGGCGCAACCGAGCAATAGATCTGTCACTGTCGTGCAACGCACCGGTCTTTTTATCGAACGCGCCGGTTTTCTCCAGCGGTTAAACCCGCTGACGAAAGTGACTGGCGCGTTGTTGCTTATTGGAGCGACGTTTTTGCTCCCCGCGCCGCTGACAGGAGCGGCGCTTCTGGGAGGCGTGCTGCTGCCGCTGGCGCTCGCCTCGCGGGTGGCGCGACGCTTTTTCGATGTGCTGCTGAAGACGCTGCTGCCAGTGCTGATCTCGCTGGCGCTGGTTCAGGGGTTGTTCTTCCCCACATCCGATCCGACCACTATCGCAGTTGGTCCGTTCCTGTTCCGCCGCGCCGGGCTGCAGTTTGCACTCGATACCGGCAGCCGGTTGCTGGTGGTCGCCGGAGCGCCGCTGATCCTGTTTCAAACAACCCACCCCGGCACGCTGGTCCAGGCGCTTATCCAGAGCGGTATGCCGCGCTCGATCGGGTATATTTTGCTGGTAGCGCTGCAACTCATTCCCGCGATCAGCGAGCGCGCCGTGGGGGTGGCGGAAGCGCAACGCGCGCGTGGATTGGAGACTGAAGGGAATGTGCTTCAACGCATCCGTGGCGTGCTTCCGCTGGTCAGTCCGCTGATCATTGGCGCGCTGGTCGACGCGGAAGAGCGGGCTATGGCGATTGAAGCGCGCGCGTTCAACGCGCCGGGTCCCAAAACCTGGGTGCGTGACATTCCTGATCCGCCTGCCGAACGCATTGCACGGATCACGATGCTGGCAGCGCTCGGATCAATGGTGGTGTGGCGCGTTATGATGTTCTTCTTCGGATGACGATATGTTTGAGGCGCAGTCGGGTTTCAATCCCCTCTCTGCGGCAATGCTGGACGCCAGAATGAACGATGTGTCGCCGCATCTCGCTCCCATTGCGCTGCGACGTGTGACCTTTACCTATGCAGGCGCGACCGAACCGGCATTGCGCGACGTCACGCTCACGGTTCCCGCCGGTCAGATCTGTGCGGTCATCGGCAGGGCGGGTGCGGGCAAGAGTACGCTCTGCGCGCTCTGCGCCGGGTTCGTGCCGCATTTCTTTCGCGGTCGTCTCGATGGCGATGCGGTTGTGGACGGTCTTTCAGTTGCAACGCATCCAATCGCTGAATTGGTGCGCCACGTCGCTCTGGTGGGCAGCAACGCCTTCAGTCAGATCTCTGGCGCGCGGTTTACGGTGTACGATGAGGTGGCGTTCGGGCTGGAAAATCTCGGCGTGCCGCGCCCAGAAATGATTGAGCGTGTTGAATGGGCGCTTCAGGCGCTCGGTATCGATCACCTGCGCGACCGTTCGCCCTATGCGCTGTCCGGCGGTCAGCAGCAGCGCATGGTCATTGCTGCGGCGCTGGCGATGCGCCCGCCGGTGCTGGCGCTCGATGAGCCGACCTCGCAACTCGACCCGCCAGCGATGGCGGAACTTGCCGATGTGTTGCGTGCACTCAGTCGGCAGGGCATCACCATTCTGGTCGCCGAACATCGCCTGGAATGGGTTGCTGAAGTGGCTGAACGAGTGGTGGCGCTGGATCGCGGCGCCATTCTTGCTGATGGCGCGCCTGCCGAGGTGCTGACCGACCCCCGACTGTGCGAGTGTGGCATCGGTTGGCCCCGTCCGACGCAGATGGCGGCGCGGGCGCGTGCTGAAGGACGCTGGGTTCCGGATCGCCCATTGCCGATCACAGTTGCCGACCTTGCGGCGGGATTGTGCGCTGTAGCGCCGGATCAGGACGCTGCCCACGAACGAGACGGCGCCATACGTTCAACGGCGGTTCAACCGGACGGCAAGAATGGATCGCCGCGGATGACGCACGCTGCTGAACCTATCGTGTCGCTTGAGGCAGTGCATTTTACCTACCCGACCGGCGTTGAGGCGCTCCGTGGCGTGTCGCTGACAGTGCAGCGCGGCGAGCGCATTGCGCTGGTAGGGCGGAATGGCGCAGGAAAGAGTACGCTGGTGCGTCACCTGAACGGTCTGTTGCGTCCATTGCGCGGTCGCGCTCTGGTGAACGGCGTTGATACGCGAACAACCACGGTGGCGCGCTGCGCCAGGCATGTCGGTGTTGTGTTCCAGGATGTGCGCAATCAACTGTTTGCCCGCACCGTGCGTGATGAGATCCGTTTTGGACCCCGCAATCTTGGTTTTTCGCCCGAAAAGGTCAGTGCGCTTACTGAGGCGGCTATCGACGCGCTGGATCTGCGCGATGTCGTTGATGAGCATCCGTATGATCTGCCGCATGCGCGCCGTCGCCTGGTGGCGATTGCCGCAGTCCTGGCGATGGACACGACGTTGCTGGTGCTCGATGAGCCGACTGCTGGACTGGACAGCGCCAGCATAAGCCTGCTTGTGCGGCTTATTGATGATCTTGCAGCGCGACAACGGAGTGTGCTGGTGGTCAGTCATGACCTTGATTTCTGTTACGAAGCGCTGGATCGCGTTATCCTTATGCGTGAAGGGCAGATTGCGCTCGATGGACGTTTTGCAAATCTCGACAACACGCAGATGGCAACGCTCGACAGCGACGTTGGACTGCCGATCGCGTTGCGCCTGCGTTACGTAAGCACGTAAAAAACAGGCGTATTGGCGGGTTCACCAGTAGCGCGAAGTAGTGTACAATTTTGTTAATATCCCTAACGCAGAGAGGCGTTTATGACACTATCTGCCGACCCCAGCATTCCTGCTCCGCCTCAAACCGGTCGCACGACGACAGATCGCGTCCGTGAAGAGCCAATCGGTCTGTGGGCGCAACTGTTGACTGCTTTCCGCGATCTGAGCGGTGTGTTCGATGCGTTCGCCAATGACGCCAACCTGGAGGTGCGCGCCCGCGGGCGCGCCGCGCGGGCGCGTCGTCCGCAGGAGGCGAACGACTACTTCGTGATTGGCGATCTCTGCGCCCGCCTGACCGCGCAGGGCAACATCCTTAGCCAGACCTACGCCGCCAAGACAGTGGCAGCGTATACCAGAGCCGGAGAGTTGTCGAGCCGGGAATTGCCCGCCGCTCGACGTGCAATCCTTGCATTTGCATTCTGGATTGCCGATGCCGCACGCATGCTGGGCAACTATGAATCGCTTGAAACAGCGCTGCTGATCTGTGAACAGGCGCGACGTCTCATTTCTGGCGCGGGCCTGGATGACGACGAGCGACGATTGCAGATAACCGAAGATCGCCTGCGCGAGCAGGTCACGCGCATGTTTGAGAGTGAAGGCGCGTCCGTGGACAAACGCGCCGGCGCCGAACGGGAAAGCCGGATGCTCTGCGACCAGGGGCAGATCCTGCTACGTCAGGGACGCCCGCAGGAAGCGCTCGAGCGCTTTGAGGCGGCGCTGGCGGCGTCGGATGCCAATCAGAGTGCGTGGCTCTGGCGTGCGATGGCGCTCACCGATCTCGGGCGCTTCGAAGATGCGCTTGCCAGTTACGATCGGGCGCTGGCGCTTGAACCGGAGAGCGCTGGCGTGTGGAATAACAAGGGTTCGCTGTTGATGGAACTGGGTCGCCTGGAAGCGGCGCTGGAGTGCTTCGAGCGCGCCATTGATCTGGCAGCGCCGATTTCGACGGTGAAAGCGGTCTACTGGCTTAATCGCGGGAAGGCGCTCTATATGCTGGGGCGCTACGCCGAGGCGCGCGATGCGCTGGTGCACTCGCACGAACTTGAACCCTCTCCCGAAAGCGCGGCGGGAATCGCTGCCTGTCGTGAGCGTCTTGAAGGTTCCGCTGGTTCGTAGCCTATGATCTGGATCCACTGGTTTCGCCGCGATCTGCGCCTGCGCGACAATCCGGCGCTCGCTGCGGCTGCTGCGCGAAGCGACGGGTGCGTCATTCCGCTTTTCATTCTCGACGACGCCATCCTGCACGCCCCACGCATCGGTGCGGCGCGTATAGCGTTCATGATCGATGCGTTGCGCAATCTCGACGCCAGCCTGCGCGCCCGCGCCAGCCGCCTGGTGGTGCGGCGCGGTCGAACGCTGGACGTGATCCGCGACCTGGTGCGGGACACCGGCGCGGCCGGCGTGGCCTGGAACCGCGACTATACCCCCTTCGCTCGCCAGCGCGACGCGCAGGTTGAAGCAATGCTCCGCGATCTGAACGTTGAAACACTGATCGCTGAAGATGCGGTCATTCTCGGTCCCGACGACGTGCGCACCAGCGATGGACGCCCGTATACCGTGTACACGCCCTACTGGCGGCGCTGGCGCACGCTGGTGGATCAGCGTCGCGCTGAATGGCTGCGTGAGGTCGATCCGCTGCTTCGACCGGTTTCTGAGAGCATTGCGGATCTGGCAATCCCTGATGCAGCCGATCTTGGTGTTACGGTCTCCCAACGCATCCCTCCGGGCGGCGAAACCCCCGGCAATGCGCGACTGGCGGCATTTGTCGATCTGACTGCCGAACATAGCATCGCAGGATACGCGGAGGGCCGCAATCTGCTGGCAGAACCGGCGACCTCGCGCTTATCGCCCTACCTGCGGTTCGGATGCGTGGCGCCGCGTGCGGCGCTGCGCGTCGCGCTTCGCCTGCTCGACGAGGTGGGAGGTGATCCCAAGGCTGAACGAACTGCCCGGTCGATTGAGACCTGGATCGGGGAGCTTGCCTGGCGGGATTTCTACTATCAGATCCTGTGGCATTACCCGCACGTGTTGCGTAACTCGTTCAAAGCGCAGTACGATGCGCTGGCGTGGGAAAACGATCCGGCGCTGTTCGACGCCTGGAAGGAAGGACGCACCGGCTATCCGATTGTCGATGCTGCTATGCGTCAGTTGAACCAGGAAGCCTGGATGCACAACCGGGCGCGCATGATCGTCGCATCGTTTCTGACGAAAGACCTCCTGATCGACTGGCGCTGGGGCGAACGCTACTTTATGCAGCAACTGGTCGATGGCGATCATGCCGCCAACAACGGCGGATGGCAGTGGAGCGCCAGTACCGGCACCGATGCGCAACCCTACTTCCGCATCTTCAACCCCGTCAGCCAGGGGCAAAAATTCGATCCCAAGGGCGAGTATGTGCGCCGCTATCTGCCGGAACTGGCGCAGGTTCCAGATCGCTACATTCACGCACCCTGGACGATGCCGCGCGCAGAACAGCAACGGTGCGGCGTCGTCATCGGACGCGACTATCCGGCGCCGATCGTCGATCATGCTGAACGACGAATGCGCGCACTGGCGCTCTATCGCGCAGCATCATCGGTTGCGCTTTAGGTGCGGCAATGCTATAGTTAGAATATACGGAGCGTCAGGCGTCGGTATTCTGACGCCTGCACCTGTGATATATTTCGGCTGTTTGTTTGTACGTTGACAAGTGATTGGCTCCTCGAACGGCGCAATGGTTCGATACCCCGGCAGCGATTTGGTTAGGCGGAAAGACGTGGCAGGCTATAGCATCACTGGACGGCCTGCCTGCACGATTGAAGCTGCAAGTATCGCCGCGCGTTCGCGGGCTTTGGTCTATCCGCAGGCGGATGATGCGCAATGATGCCGTAGACGGAAGCGAACGCTCCGAACACAGGCGGTTCCGCTCGACTGGCATCGTCGCGCATCGGGCGAGATAAACGCTCCGACGCTCTGCTGCGAAAAGCGCCTGGCTCGCGTTGATTCCCGGAGCCGATACTTGACGACACTAAGTATCAGGAGAAGATTAAACGACCCATGGCTACCGACAATCCGCGTCTCGATGTCGCTGTGTTCATCGACTTCGAGAACGTCTATGTCAGCGTTCGCGACAAACTTGACGTCAATCCAAACTTTGAAATCATCATGGATCGCGTCGCGGACCTGGGACGGGTAGTGATCGCCCGCGCATACGCTGACTGGTATCGCTATCCGCGTGTGACGAGCGCCCTGTATGCCAACGGCATTGAGCCGATGTATGTACCGACCTACTACTATGATCGCGATCTGGGTCGGACGGGGCGCGCCATCAAAAACAGCGTCGATATGAATCTCTGTATCGACGCGATGAAAACGCTGTACACCAACCCGAATATCGCCAAGTTTGTGCTCGCTACGGGCGACCGTGATTTCATTCCGCTGGTGAACGCGATCCGCCAGCACGGCAAGGAAGTCATCATTATTGGAGTCGGCGGCGCTGCTTCCGGGCACCTTGCCCAGAGCGCTGATGAGTTCATTTTCTACGAGCAGTTGCTGGGCAAGAAGCCACAGCCGCTCCAGGCTGACATCCCTCGCATCCGCACTACAGACCGGGGACGTGACATCGAGGATGTTGTTGAACCTGCGCCATCCGTGCGGATGCGCCAGGAACCGCAACCGGCGGAGCGCACGCCGCCTGAGCCGCCTGCGCCCGAACCGCCGCGCGACGAACCCGATATCTACGATATGCTCGTGCGAGCGGTGCATCTCGCGCGCGAGCGAGGGTATGTCTGCTCCTTCGGATCGCTCAAGCTGATCATGAAGGAGTTGATGGGCGGAGAGTTCAAAGAGAGCAAGTATCGCGACTCCACCGGCAAGCCGTTCGCCAAGTTCAAGGATTTTGCGCTCGAAGCTGAACGGCGCGGCAAGGTGCAGGTCTTTACGAGCGGCGCGATTGTCGAAGTGTTCCTGCCTGGCGAGGATCCGTACAAACTCTCGCAGTTCGCGCAGGACCTCAAAGAAGAACCGCCGGTCAGCACGCCTGAAACGCCGATCCACGTCGATGCCCATATCGATGGTCGTCCGGTGTCGACCGGTCGCCGCCGCCGACGGCGGCGCGGCGGCGCTTCCCGCCCGACGACGGCGCCTGAAACGACGATGGCGCAACCGCAGGATTATGTGTTACACGAGGATGTGACGGATGAATTGATGGCTGAGGCGTTGCACGACGCAGTGAATGGCGAGACGGCTGCTGCCGATGTAGTGTTCGAGGAATTGCTTGATCGCCTGGAGGCTGAACGTGAACGACAGGCGGCGCTCGCGTCACTCGAGATGCGGCTCGAAGACGTCTCGCCAGCGCTCGATGAGTTGCCCGACCTGGAAGAAGAGCCGGATCTGACGGCGCAGAGCGGTGATCTGACGGACGAGGCGGTTCTGGAAGCGCCAGATCTGGCAGATCAGATGATTATCATCGATACCCCGGTCGAGCCGCCGGAGTCGTTCGAGGCGCCTGAGTCGCCAGCAAGCGAAACGACGGCGCCAGTTGCGGAGACGCGCCCCTTCACCAACGCGGAATGGCAGATGCTACGCGATGTTGTGGCGTCCGCAGGTCGTCCGCTGTCGTTTGCACAGATTCACGATCTGCTGCGAGAAGCGCGCAATAATGCCAGCATTTTCCGCACGAACGAAGAACTGCGGTCGCTTATCAAGCAGGCGATCAATACCGGCGTCCTCCGCCGCAGTGGCAAAGGCGCGCGCGTGGTGTATCATCTGGCGCCGCAGGAGACGCTCGAAAGCGCCGAAGCGTCACAGGCGCCAGCGGAAGGAACGCCTGCGGCTGCGCCCGAACCGGCGTCTGAGGCATCGGTCGTGATGTATGCCGTCGAAACAGAGATCGTCGTTATGTCGGATGTCCCGGCGCCTGCGACGGAACCGGCGTCGCCGGAAACTGCGGTTGCAGAAACGCCCGCCTCCGATATGTCAACAGCGGTTGATGCAACTGCTGGAACAGCGGAGGAAACGACGCCCGGCGCCGCGACGCCTGCCGCCGCAGAGGAAGCGGTTGCGCCAGTCGCTGCAGAGAGTGTAACAATTGGCGGTATAGAGGTTCAAACGGTCGCGGAAGAAGAACCTGCAGCGATGGGGGACGTTCCTCAGGGGATGACGGTTGCCGGCGCCTCTGAGGAGGCGGAGACTATGGCGTCTGCCGAAAGCGCGCTGGCAGACGCGACTGTTGCGGATCAACCGAAGCCGCGTCGTCGCCGCACTGTTTCGCGCACGAAAACGAGTGCGAGCGAAACAACGGAGGAAACCGCGTCCGCAGCGCGTCCGAAACGCTCACGCAGCAAAGCCGCCGTCGCCGCATCGACCGAAGAAGCGCCGCGTTCGACGCGGCGGCGCAAGAAGGTCGAGGTGACCGAAGACTCGTCTCAGAAATCGTGACTCTGCGGTGAGCGCGCCATGATGATCAAAATCTGCGGTGTGCGCACGCCCGACCATGCGCTGACAGCGGTTGAGGCAGGCGCCGATATGCTCGGGCTGGTGTTTGCTTCTTCACGCCGTCAGGTGAGCGTCGAAGAAGCCGCGTCCATTGCAGACTCGGCGCGTCTCGCCGCCATCGATCGCGGACGCCCAATCGTCGTGGTTGGGGTCTTCGTTAATGAGACCGTGGAACGTATCCGAGACATCGCGCGGTTCTGCGGTCTTGACGGCGTCCAGTTGAGCGGCGACGAACCTGTGATCTATGCTGATCATCTGTCGCCGCTGCTGGTCATCAAAGCCATTCGCTTCGATGACACGGCGGAGGAGCGCACGTGGCTCGCACACGACTGGTCGCACGTGCGATTGCTGGTCGATGCCCGCGTGCCGGGCAGCTACGGCGGCGCTGGCGTCGTCGCTGACTGGGGGCGCGCCGCCGAACTGGCGCGCTGGCGTCCGTTGATCCTGGCGGGTGGACTGACGCCGGAGAATGTTGCCGATGCTGTGGCGCGCGTTCGTCCATGGGGCGTCGATGTCAGCAGCGGCGTCGAGAGCAATGGCGTGAAGGATCACGGGAAGATTCGCGCATTCATCGCAGCCGCTCGCGCTGCTGCACTATAACGCTATGCTGCCTGATCTTCGGTCGCTTCCTCTGGCGCTCGCCGGGACGTGTCTTGCGTTGATTGTCCGGCGTCGCCTGCGCCCGGTGCGTCTCCGTCCGACAGGTGAGACGACTGCGCCGGTCGGACCCGACGATGTTCGACCCGGTATGCGTCGTCTGGTGATCAGTGATCTCCACATGGGCGCCGGTGATCGTCTCGATGACTTTACCGCCGATGCCGAGCTTGCTGCCTTGATTCATCACTACGCCGCCGATCCGGCGCCGACGGAGTTGATCCTGGCTGGTGACACCTTCGAGTTTTTGCAGGTTTGTCTGCCAGACGTGCCAGACCTCGAGTGGTCGCCGCGTGCCGCGGCGCGCCGCCTGGAAACCATTCTGCAAGCGCATGCTCAATCCGTTGCAGCATGGCGCGACTTTCTGGCGCGGCGCGAGAATCAGGTGACGGTCATCATCGGGAACCACGACTTTGAGTTGCACTACGCCAGCGCCAAACAGACGCTGCGCCGCGCGCTCGGGCTGGCGCCTGACGATCCGCGGTTGCGGTTTGGCGTTTACTACGAAGGTGACGGCATTTTTCTCGTGCACGGCAATCAATATGATCGCTGGAACCGTTTTGTCCACTTTGATGGAATCTGCGAGCCGTTCGAGGTTGTGTTCGGCACGCGCCTGATCCGCGAAGCGATCAACCTTCTGGAGGATGAACCGGTTGATATCGCCACGCTGATCGACAACATCAAGCCGCTGTCAGCCATCTTCTGGTACGCCCTGTCACTGCCGACGCTGCGCAACTATGCTACCCGTCGGCTGGCGGCGCGCGGTCTGGTATTGTTGATCAATGTGCTGCTGCGCCACAGGGTCTATGTTCTCGAAGACGATCCTCGACAGCGGATGCAGCGCTCGATCTGGAAGCCGATGTATCGCCAGGTTGCGCTGGCGGCGACGTTACTGGGGCGCGCGGCGGGGGTGCGTCGGCAAGCCGGCGTGTTTCCCGAGGCGGCATTCCAGCGCGCGGCGGAGCGCCAGATGCGCCGTTCTGTCAGCGCTTTCGGGAATACGTCCGTTCGCAGTATGGCGCGGATCGCGCGCGATCCACGGTATCGATCAACCAGTCTCTTCATCTGCGGGCATACGCATCGGGCGCAGATTGTGGCGCTGAACGAGCGCCAGACGTATATCAATACCGGCACCTGGACCGATGTCATCGTCGATGTCGCTGCCTCACAACGCCAGCAACAGCGCTTTCCCTATCTGGAAGTGACCTATCCGGCGCCGGGTTCGCCGCCGGACTGGCGGTTGCTGGTGTGGCGGGGCGCGGGTCTTCCGCCATCTCTCTGGCGCGATGAGCGTGTGCCGATGTTGGCAAGGGTCGAGGACCCGGTATAATGTGTCTGAGAACTGAGAACCAGGGACTGAGAACCAAGGACTAAGAACCGACACGCGCGGGCTACACATCGATAACAGGCATCAGGAACAAAGGAGGTCACACTCATGAAACTCGTTCTTCGTCTCCTTGGCGTGGCAGCGTTGATTGCGCTCGGCATTGTTATCTATCGCGCCGTGCGCCAGTATCGTGAAGACAGCGTGTTCGATCTGGGGTCCAGCGCGCAGTCGTCGCCGCCATCATCGTCTTCTGGCAGTGAGCCGCGCAGCATCAGCCCGGAATTGCTGGCAATCCTGGCGGACCCCGGCGATAAGGGACCGGTGGAGTTGATGCGGGATAGCGAAGGCAGAGAGTGGCTGGTCAACCGCCGCAATGGGTATCGCTACCCGGTTGAGGACGGCATTCCGATTATGCTGCTCGAAGAAGGCGAGAAGAACCGCGACGAGAGCCTGATTATCCGGCAGGAGTAGGGTGCAGACGTTCCTTACAGGCGCCTCGTATCCCCTGCGCGCTCTCGGCGTTCTCAGGCGTCAGCCGCCGCTGTGGAAATACATCATCGTACCCATCTTTCTGAATTTTCTCGTAGGCGTCACTCTCTATGCCGGTTTGCTCGCTGCCGGATTTCGTGCGATTGACGGATTGATCGCCGGTCTCCCTGAGTGGATGGCGTTTCTTGCCTGGGTACTGCGTGCAGTGCTGGTGGTGGCATTGCTGATCGCCACCGGATTTGTGCTGGTGCGCTTCGGGGTGGTGATCGGATCGCCGTTTTACAGTCGCCTCTCGGAACGATTGGAAGAACATCTCAGCGGCGTTGCATTCGATGCGCCGCCGCCGACTGCGGGCAACGTGGCGCGTGACGTTGCCCGCGCTCTCCTGTTTGAGATTAAGAAATTACTGCTGGCGCTGACCATCGGCGCACCAACGCTGCTTCTGAATCTGATCCCGGTGGTCGGTTCCTTCCTGGCAACGGCTGGCGGCATTGCGCTTGGAGCAACCATCTCCTGTCTGGATTTCTTCGACCCGCCACTTGAGCGCCGTCGGTTGCGCTTCCGCGATAAACTGGGATACATCCGGCAGGGATTGCCGGCGACCGCCGGGTTCGGACTGGTCTGCCTCGGGCTGGTGAGCATTCCTCTGATCAACCTCTTCGCTGTTCCTCTCTGCATCACTGCTGGCACCCTCTTCTTTTGCGATAGAAGCGTCGCACGCGACCGGACGCGCCGCGATCGTCCGCAAGTGCAAGAATAACATTTCATATCACATCAGCCGTCAGGCGCCAGGCCGCTGCCCGCTGCGCAGCGGTTAGGAAATCTTTATTGTAGCGGTAAAGGACGTTCTCTTGACGTGGTATGAAATTATGAGTACACTTGCGCTATCCTGGTAGTTCTCCGTGCCAGTTGTCGTTCTCGCTTAGGGGATTGCTGCGATTATAACGATCCCGGCGCGCGTCTGCGCCTGACAGATATAACAAAGTACATTTGTACTCTGCGTCGCTCCTGTTGGCAGCGACGAGAGGTTGTGTTCTCACCGTGCTGAGCTGGATGACCTGATGAAGTGTGTGCGCTCCATCGGGCAGGGGTGGGTGTGCCCAGGAAGCAAGCGGTGCTGGCGCCCTGGTGATACGACCGCACTCAGGCATCCGGTGAGCGTGTTGTGCATATGAGACAGCATCACTCCTCGTGGGATCAACGATCAGGAGCCTGATACCTGATACGTGCCACATAGACAGGAAAGGAGTAGTCGCATGCTCAAACGAACGCTGGTCATCCTCTGGTTGGTTCTGGGACTGGTGCTGGCGGCGTGTGGACAGCCTGCACCCACGGCGCCGACAGCAGCGCCCGCAGCACCCACGGCAGCGCCCGCAGCGCCGACAGCAGCGCCCGCAGCTCCCACAACAGCGCCTGCAGCGCCGACAACGGCCCCCGCTCCTCCTACTGGCGAAAAGCTCCGGCTGATCATCGGCACCGGCGGCACAGGTGGCGTCTTCTTCCCCTACGGCGGCGGTCTGGCGCGCATTCTCACCGAAAAGATGCCCAATACCGAAGCGATAGCGCAGGAAACTGGCGGCTCGGTTGATAATATGAAGCTGCTCCAGAACGGCGAAGCACAGATCGGCTTTACGACGGCAGACTCGGCATATGACGGCATTAACGGCGTGGGAGCGTACCAGGCGACCGGTCCGGTTCCTGCAGCGACGATCGCCGTGCTGTATCAGAGTTTCATCCACGTGGTTGCGCGCGCTGATGCGGGCATTACGAGCGTTGCCGATATGAAAGGGCGTCCTGTATCAATCGGGTCGCCGGGCAGCAGCACCGAAATAGCGGCGATCCGCCTGCTGGAAGCGGCAGGGCTGAAACAGGAAGATGTCGTCCGCGAGAATCTGGGTGTGGCCGACTCGGTGGCGGCTATGAAGGATAAGAAGATCGATGCCTTCTTCTGGATCGGCGGGTTGCCGACAGCGGCAGTCACCGACCTGGTGACGACCGAGTCGGTAGTCTTCATCGACACCAGTTCGCTCTTGAAGCCGATGGTGGATAAGTACGGTCCAATCTACGCCGCTACCGTTCTGCCCGGCGGCACCTATAAGGGAACCGACAAAGATGTACCGGGTATTGGCGTCACGAACCTGCTTGTGGTGCGCCAGGATATGCCCGCCGATCAGGTGAAAGGCATTCTGACGACGATTTTCGACAATCTCGAAGAAGTGCATAAGATCCACCCGGCGGCGCGCACGCTGTCGCTTGAGTCGGCGGTTGTCGGGTCGTCGATACCGTTCCACCCGGCAGCGATTGAGTTCTACAAGGAACGCGGAGTCTGGAAAGAGTAACGGGTCGAGAGAGGCAGGACACGGCTGCATGCCGGGTCTTGCCTCGCTGCCGGTCATACCAGATTGCACATTCGTAGATCTCCGCAACAAAAGGGGGGCAACGATGAGCATCGCCGCCAACGCTCAGAACAACGACTCACCGGACAACGAGGTCATTTCCCAGGATAAAGTCGAGCAACTCATCGAAGAGTTCGAGAGCGAAGCAGCCACCCGCAAACTGAGCGGCGCGTGGGCATGGATCGCCGGGATCGTCGCGGCTGCGCTCTCGATCTACGCGCTCTACTGGACGCAGGCGATCATCACGACTCAGGTGTATCGCGCCACATTCCTGATGCTTGTTCTGGCGTTGACCTTCTTTTACTTTCCGTTGCGCAAAGCTGCGCGTGCGAAGGTGCCCTGGTATGATGTCGTGCTGGCAGCGCTCGGCGCTGCCAGTATGATTTATTTGAGCCTTCACTTCCGTGAGGCGCTGCAACGTGTCACGCAACCCACGCCGACGGAATTGGTAATGGGCGCCATCATGCTGCTGCTGGTGCTGGAGGCGACCCGCCGCACCACAGGCATGGCGCTGACGCTGGTGGCAATCTTCTCGATCCTGTACGCACTGTTCGGGTATGTCTTTCCTGAACCGTTCGACCATCGCGGTATCTCGTTGCAACGCCTGATCGGCACGAACTATCTGACATTGCAGGGGGTGTTTGGCATACCGCTCGATGTGGCTGCCACCTTTATCGTGCTGTTTACGATCTACGGCGCTGTGCTGGAGTATAGCGGCGCTGGCAAGTTTTTCATCGACTGGTCCTTCGCGGCGCTTGGCAAGTCGAAGAGCGGCGCCGGTCCGGGACGAACCGTTGCCGCCGCCGGGTTCCTGCTCGGCACGGTGTCGGGCAGCGGTGTGGCCACGACGGTGACGCTCGGTTCGCTCTCGTGGCCCATGCTACGCAAAGCAGGGTACGATAAGACGGTCGCTGCCGGTATGCTGGCAGCGTCAGGCATCGGCGCCACCCTCTCGCCGCCAACCCTCGGCGCAGCGGCGTTCCTGATCGCCGAATATCTCGACATCTCCTACCTTGATGTGCTGATCATGGCGATCGTGCCGACGATCCTCTACTATCTCTCCATCGTCCTGATGATCGAAGCCGACTCGCGGCGCATGAGAACGCAGGCGGTCGAGATCAAAACCGAGCCGCTCTGGGAGTTGACGCGCAAGTTCGGGTATCACTTCTCGTCGCTGTTCGCCGTCGCCATCCTGATGGGCTTTGGCTTGACGCCATTCATGGCAGTCTACTGGTCGATCGTTATTGCGTTCTTCCTGAGTTTTCTCCGCCCCGAAACGCGCCTGACCTCCCTGAAGGCGCTGGCGGCTGGCGTCGCGCTGATGGTTGTGCTCATCGTGCTGGAGATGATCGGCGTCCTGCCGCGTATGCGTCCATCGGTGGCGATCTTCTGGGGGTTGATGCTCACCGTCGTGATTGCGGCGGCAATGGCGCTCTACCGGCGGGTGCGCGCCATTCCAGGCGAGGACGAAAACATGCGCATTCTTCGGGCGCTGGAATATGGCGGGCGCAGCGTGGTCTCGATCGCTGCCACCACTGCCTGCGCCGGCATTATCGTCTCAGCCGTGACGCTGACCGGGCTGGGGTTGAAGATTTCAGGCATGATCGTCAGCCTGGGCGGGGGGAATATCCTGATGACGATCTTCTTCGCGGCGGTGGCGGTCTGGGTGCTGGGGCTGGCAGTGCCGGTCACAGCCTCATATATTCTGGCAGCGGTGATGATCGTTCCTGCGCTGCGGCAGGTGGGTGTGCCGGAACCCGCTGCGCATATGTTCATTTTCTATTACGCCGTGCTCGCCGATGTATCGCCGCCGACGGCGCTGGCGCCCATGGCGGCTGCCGCCATTACCGGCGGTCGTCCGTGGCCCACGATGTTTATGGCATGGAAGTACTGCTTACCAGGATTCCTGGTGCCGTTCATGTTTACGATGACCATCGACGGCACCAGTCTGCTGTTGTTGTTGCAGCAGGTCGGCAAGGATGCGGGCACAGTGGCGCTGGCGTTCAAGCCTGCCTGGTATGAGGCGCTCTCAGCAGGCGGCGGGGTCACGCTTACGGTCACGTTCCTGACCAGTTGCGTGGCGGTCGGGGCGCTGGCGGTCGCCTTTGGCGGATGGCTGCTCCGCCAGGCGAACCTTTTCGAGCGGGTGCTGATGGGTATCGCAGGGCTGGCGATGCTCTACGCCGATCTGGGGTCCGATGCCGTCGGATTTGGGCTGTTCCTGGTAGCAGCGCTGGTTCACATCGTGCGGGTGCGCCGAATGCGCCAGACGGAGCCGGTCGTCGTTGCAGAAACGGAGACGTTGGGCGAGCGATCAGTTGGGTGACGATCAACGGAGCGCCTGTGCCTGACGATGGAGGAAATCGTTTGGGATGACCAGGACGCTGCGGGCTTGAACATTCACAAAATAATCCGGCGCTCGCGCTGCACCCGGCGGTTGATGGATTTTGAATAATTATTCCGCTATCCGTCCGCCCGGCGACTAAAGTCGCGGGCTACGGTTGCGAAGCCCGCCTGCGCGGGCTAGACTGGGCGATGCCAGATGATTTGCTCAAAAACCACAAGCCGCGGGCTACGGAACGCGAAGCCCGCCTGCGCGGGCTAGACTGGACGATACCGGATGATTTGCTCAAAACCCACAAGCCGCGGGCTACGGAACGCGAAGCCCGCCTGCGCGGGCTAGACTGGGCGATACCGGATGATTTGCTCAAAACCCACAAGCCGCGGGCTACGGAACGCGAAGCCCGCCTGCGCGGGTTGGACCCAATACCACATAAGCTCACACAAAGGCACAGAGACACACAGATGCTGTACTTGCACTCCGTTGATGATGGCTCGTCTTCCTTACTCGTTTTCCTTATTTTGAAAGGTTTTGCGATCAGCTCCGCCCGCGTGCAGGCGCCGATACTCTCCTCCGTTGACCGTATAACCCCTAACCCTTAACCCCTAACCCTTAATCCCTAACCCCTAACCCCTAACCCCGGCAGCGTACAGAATCTCGCGCAGGAACCGTCCCGTATGTGATGCTTCGACCAGGGCGACCTCTTCGGGTGTGCCGGTGGCGACGATCATGCCGCCGCCGTCGCCCCCTTCCGGTCCCATGTCGATGATCCAGTCTGCTGTTTTGATCACGTCCAGGTTGTGTTCGATGACGAGCACCGTGTTGCCCGCGTCAACCAGGCGGTGCAGCACGGTCAGCAGGCGTTGCACGTCGGCGAAGTGCAACCCGGTCGTCGGCTCGTCGAGAATGTACATGGTGCGACCGGTCGCCACCCGCGCCAGTTCCTTCGCCAGTTTCACGCGCTGCGCCTCGCCGCCGGAAAGCGTGGTTGCCGACTGCCCGAGTTTGATGTAGTCCAGCCCGACATCGTGCAGCGTTTGCAGAATGCGCTTGATGCGCGGCACATTGTCGAAGAACTCCAGCGCCGTCTGCACGTCCATGTCGAGGACGTCGGCGATGGACTTGCCCTTGTATTTGACCTGTAACGTTTCGCGGTTGTACCGTTTGCCCTTGCAGACATCGCAGCGCACCCAGACATCCGCCAGGAACTGCATGTCGATGCGCTTTTCGCCGTTGCCCTCGCAGGCTTCGCAGCGCCCGCCCTTCAGGTTGAACGAGAAGCGCCCGGCATTGTAGCCGCGCAGTTTCGCTTCATTGGTCGAAGCAAACAGTTCACGGATCAGGTCAAAAAGTTTGACATACGTGGCCGGGTTCGAGCGCGGCGTCCGCCCGATCGGTTGCTGGTCGATGTCGATGACCTTATCGAGATGTTCAAGCCCGCGCAGGGCGCGGAAGGGTCCCGGCTTCAACTGCGCGCGATTCAGGCGGTTCGCCAGCGCCGGGTAGAGGGTCTCGGTGATCAGCGACGACTTGCCAGAACCTGACACCCCGGTGACGCAGATGAAGACGCCAAGCGGGAAGCGAACGGTCACGTCCCGCAGGTTGTTCATCGTGGCGCCTTCGAGTTCAATCCAGGGTCCTTCCGTTAGGTCGGTCTGATGGTCGGCGCGGCGGCGACGACGCGGTGCGTTCTGCATCGTATCAGCAACTGGGCGCACCCGCGCGGTGCGGCGCTGCTGCGGCGTCGGGATTTCCAGTCGCCCCGCCAGATACGCGCCGGTCAGCGACTCGGGGGACGCTGCCACAACCTCAGGCGGACCGGCGGCGACGATCTGACCGCCCTTGACCCCTGCGCCGGGACCAAAATCGATGATCCAGTCAGCCGCCTGCATGGTTTCCAGATCGTGCTCGACGACCACGACGGTATTGCCCAGGTCGCGCAGTTTGAGCAGCGTATTGAGGAGTTTACGGTTATCGCGCTGGTGTAGCCCGATGCTCGGCTCGTCGAGAATGTACGTCACTCCTACAAGACCGGATCCGATCTGCGATGCCAGACGGATGCGTTGCGCCTCGCCGCCAGACAGCGTCGGCGCAGGACGTTCGAGCGTCAGGTAGTGAAGACCGACATTCAGCAGAAAGCCGAGGCGCTCGCGGATTTCTTTCAGCACATCACTGACAATCGCCATCTGATACTCGGTCAGCGGCGTCACCTCGTGGTGGTGCGCAGCGCCATTGCCTGCCGCTACCTCTGCCGTTACCTGCCCTTCCGCTTCCGCCAGGTGCGCGATGCTGGCAGGCATGCCGCTCAAGGCGTTCACCCATGCCAGCGCCCCGGTAATCGTCATCCGCGTAACGTCGCGGATCGACAACCCGCCGACCCTGACCGCCAGACTTTCGGGACGCAGGCGCGCGCCGCCGCATGCCGGGCAGGGTTGCTCGCTCATAAAACTCTGGTAATACTCGCGCGTGTAGTCGCTGCCGGTCTGCTGATAGCGACGGCGAATCTCGCTTGCCAGCCCCTCCCACGTGCGCAGATACTCGCCACGGTTATCACTGCCTTCATCGCCCCAGCGGAAACGGATCCGCTCTTTGCCGCTGCCGTAGATGATCACGTGACGCGCGTGTTCACTGAGCTGATCCCAGGGCGTATCGAGATCGAACCCATAGTGCTGCGCAATCGCCAGCAACGCGCGATACCCCCACGAATCGCGCTTCTTACGCAGTTCGCCCCAGTAGGTCACCGCACCTTCATGCAGGGTCAGCGATGGGTTGGGAACCAGCAGGAGCGGATCAACCTCCAGCCAGACGCCCAGACCAGTGCATTCAGGGCAGGCGCCCTGCGGACTGTTGAACGAGAACATTTGCGGCGAAAGTTCGGGGAACGAGATGCCACAGTGGGTGCAGGCGTTGGCTTCGCTCATCAGCCATTCTTCGGCGGCGCCGGTTTTGTTCTGAATGCTGATGATCAACTGCCCCTCACCGACGCGCAACGCCTGCTCGACGCTATCGGTCAGGCGGGTCACAAAAGCGTCCCACTCGCTCTGCGCGCCTTCCTGCGCCCGACCGATGGGACCGCCGATGGGGCGCGCCTGCTCAATCGCGGCGTCGCGCGCGGGCATCGCCAGTCGGTCGATCACAATCTCGATTGTATGCTTGACCTTCTTATTGAGCTTGATCTCACTCGCCAGATCAAAGATCTCGCCATCGACGCGCACCCGTGCGAATCCTTCGGCGCGCGCCTCCGCGAAGACGTCTTTATACTCGCCTTTGCGCTGTGATATGAGCGGCGCCAACACCATAAAGCGCGTCCCGGCCGGCAGGGTGAGCACTCGATTGACCATCTGCTCGGCGCTCTGCGAACTGACCGGACGGCCGCACACGTGGCAGTGCTGCATCCCGACGCGGGCGTAGAGCAGGCGCAGGTAGTCGTAGATCTCGGCGACGGTGCCAACCGTCGAGCGCGGGTTTTTCGACGCACTCTTCTGCTCGATGGCGATGGCGGGCGACAACCCTTCGATGGAGTCGACCTTCGGCTTTTCCATCTGACCAAGGAATTGTCGCGCATATGCCGAGAGCGACTCGACATAACGACGCTGCCCTTCGGCGTACAGGGTGTCGAACGCCAGCGACGACTTGCCCGACCCGGAGACGCCGGTCAGGACGACCAGTTTATCGCGCGGGATCTCGACGTCGATCCCTTTCAGATTATGCTCACGCGCACCTTTGATAACGATAGCGTCCTTTGCCATGATCTGGCGACCTTTCGCAGGATAAA
>JANWXL010000274.1 GCA_025055265.1 Roseiflexus sp. | reverse complement strand
GCGTCTGCTGGAGGCCGTTCATGCCAATCGTACCCGGCTCATGATTCTCGATATTACCGGCGTTGCAACCGTCGATACGTCGGTGGCGCAGGCGCTGATGATGACCATCCAGGCGTTGCGCCTGCTTGGTTGTCGCGTGGTTGTGAGCGGCATTTCCGCTACCGTTGCGATGACTCTGACGCACCTGGGGATCGATATGAGCAACGTCGAGACGGTGCGCAGCCCGGAAGAAGCGCTGGAGCGACTGAGTCGCAGCGCTCTGCCTGCCCACCTGTCGGTTCTAACGAATGGAAATGATATGCGTGGCGAATTGTGACTGCCTGTGGGCAAAGGCTGTACATTACCCACATATCACACTGCGTCATACATGCTGTCTCAAGGAAGTGAATAGCAAATGCGCGCTTCCCGCCCCTCGTCCCTTGCCGCGCGCCTCGCGCCTTTGCCGTTTGCAGCTTGCCGCTCGCCTCACATCTCTCGCCTCATGCCTATCAAAGGCGCCAAGACACAAAGTTTCCACTACTCGTCACTCGTCACTCATCACTTATCACTCGTTCCGCTGCTCGCCTCCTTTCGTTTTTGTGTACCATGACTGCATTGTTTACCAGAAGTCCATGAGTCTCTGGTTCTCAGTGCTCGGTTCTTGGTTCTCGAGAAGGGAGAAAACCATGTGGGGCGGTCGCTTCGATGAGGGCATCGACGCGCTGATGGCGCGATTCAATAATTCGTTCCCGTTCGATCAGCGCATGTGGCGTGAGGATATTCGTGGGAGCATGGCATGGGCGCGCCAACTGGCGCAGGCAGGGGTGATTTCAGTCGCAGAGCGGGATGCGCTGCTGGCAGGACTCGAAGCCGTGTTTGCCGAGTTTGCCGACGGCCGATTCGAGGCGCGCCCATCCGATGAGGATATTCACACCGCCGTCGAGCGGCGGTTGGGCGAAATTGTCGGTCCGGTCGCCGGGAAACTCCACACTGGACGCAGCCGGAACGATCAGGTGGCGACCGATGTGCGGCTCTGGACGATAGGCGCGATCGAGCGCATCGATCAGGGCGTTCGGGCGCTGCAACAGGCGTTGCTGGCGCAGGCTGAAGCTGCTGGCGACGCGCTGATGCCCGGCTATACGCACCTGCAGCGCGCCCAACCGGTGCTGCTGGCGCACTGGCTGCTCTCGCACTTCTGGCCCCTGCAGCGCGACCGCGAGCGCCTGGCGGACTGTGCAAAACGCACCGCCGTACTGCCGCTTGGCTCAGGCGCTCTTGCTGGCACGCCGCTGGCAATCGACCGCACGGCGCTCGCCGCCGACCTGGGCATGGCGGCGATTTCCCCCAACAGCATCGACGCTGTTAGCGACCGCGACTTCATCGCCGAATTTCTGTTCTGCGCCGCGCTGATCGGCACGCACCTCAGCCGCCTGGCAGAAGACATGATCATCTACAGCAGCGCTGAGTTCGGCTTCGTCGTCCTTGCCGACGCTTATAGCACCGGGTCGAGTCTCATGCCGCAGAAGAAAAATCCCGACTCATTCGAACTGCTGCGCGGCAAGGCAGGGCGTCTCACCGGCGACCTGGTCACCGTGCTGACGGTGCTGAAAGGTTTGCCTTCGGCTTATAATAAAGATTTGCAGGAAGACAAGGAGCCGCTGTTCGACGCCGCCGACACCCTTGAACTGGCGCTGCCGGTCGCTGCCGGGGCGGTGGCGACGGCGCGCTTCCGCTACGATCGTATGCGTGCGGCGCTCGACGATGCCATGCTGGCGACAGATGTCGCCGATTACCTGGTAGCGCGCGGCGTCCCGTTCCGCGAAGCGCATCACGTCGTCGGCAGACTCGTGCGTGAGGCGGAGCAACGCAGCGTTGCCCTCTCGGAGCTGCCGCTCGATGTGTTTCTCGCAGCGCACCCCGCCTGCAGCGCCGATGTGCTCCAGGTATTCAATGTTGACCGCTCTGCAGCGCAGCGCCGGGTGCCTGGCGCAACCGCGCCGGAAGCCGTGCGCGAACAGATTGACCAGGCGCGGCGGTGTGTTGAGGAGCATTAACCCTCCGCCTGCGCAACCTGCGATGCACGCACTGGAAGCCAGAACGTTGCCGTCGTGCCGCGTCCCAGGGCGCTTTCAATAGTCAGCTCGCCGCCCATCAACCGGCAGTAATGCTGACTGATTGCCAGCCCCAGCCCCGCGCCACGCTGCTCACGCCCAACGTGGCATTCGGCAATTGCAAATGGTGTAAACAGTTGCGCCATCTGATCCGGTGCAATCCCTGGTCCCGTGTCGGACACCTGGAACTGGATGCGCGGCTG
>JANWXL010000266.1 GCA_025055265.1 Roseiflexus sp. | reverse complement strand
ACCTGCAACCCGCAACCCACGTGCAACGTGCAACGCCATGCTATAATGTCTCTCCGGTCGGCGCAGCAGCGGGCAGAGGCATGCTATGGACCAGATCTACGTGGCAATCGACGTTGAAACCACCGGTCTCGAGGCGGGGGTCGATGAGATCATCGAGATCGCGGCGGTCAAGTTCCGCGCCGATGAGGTGCTTGAGACGTTCGACACCCTGGTGCAGCCGCGCCATTCGCTGCCGCTCAATTCCAGCCGGTTGACTGGCATTACCGTTGAGATGCTCGCCGGGGCGCCGCGCTTTGCGGAAGTGGCGCCGCGCTTTGCCGCATTCCTCAAGAATTATCCGCTCGTCGGGCACAATGTCGGGTTCGATGTCCGCATGCTCCAGGCGCAGGGCATGCGCCTGCCGCAACCGGCGTTCGATACGTTCGAACTGGCGACGCTCCTGATGCCGCGCACGCCTGCCTATCGCCTCAGCGCCCTGGCGGAAACCCTTGGCATTCCCCACGATGAGGCGCATCGCGCGCTCAGCGACGCCGATGTGGCCCGGCAGGTCTTCCTGCATCTGGTGCAGCGTATCGCTGCCCTCAGCCTGAATGACCTGAATGAGATTGTGCGCCTGACGGCGCGGATTGACTGGACTCTTCGCCCGCTCTTTGAGGAGGCGCAGCGTGCTAAAGCCCTGCGCGTCTTTGTAGATGAAACGCCGATCAGTGGCGAGCCGCGCGAATCCGAAGAGAAACTGACCCCACTGAAGCCAACGGGGAATAATCGCCCGATCGATCTGGCGGAGATCCGCCGCTTCTTCAGCCCCAACGGGGCGCTTGGTCGCGCCTTCGCAGGGTATGAACAGCGCGATCAGCAGGTGCGTATGTCGGAGGCGGTCGCCGATGCGCTCAATCAGGGCGGGGCGCTGATCGCCGAAGCTGGCACCGGCACCGGCAAAGGTCTGGCGTACCTGGTCCCGGCGGCGCTGCACGCTGCACGCCGCGGCGAGCGCGTCGTGATTTCGACCAATACGATCAATCTGCAGGATCAGCTCTTCTTTAAGGATATTCCGGCGCTCCAGAAGGTGATGTCAGATAGCGCGTCCGATAAGCCGCCGTTCACTGCCGCACTGCTCAAGGGGCGCAGCAACTATCTGTGCCTCAAGCGCTACCACGACCTGCGGCGCGATCAGCGGTTGATGTCGGACGATGTGCGCGCGCTGCTCAAGGTCCAGTTGTGGCTTCACGCCACCGAGAGCGGCGATCGCGCGGAATTGCCGCTGCAGGAAGGCGAAAATGCGACATGGAACAAACTGAGCGCCGCCTGGGATCAGTGCACCGGTCCGCGCTGCAGCGAGTTCCAGCGCTGCTTCTTCTTCAAGGCGCGCCGGCAGGCGGAAGCGGCGCACCTGGTGATTGTCAATCACGCGCTGCTCATGGCGGATCTGGCGGTTGAGAATGATGTCATTCCGCCCTATGACTATCTCATCATCGACGAGGCGCACAACCTGGAGGATGTCGCCACCGATCAACTGAGTTTCAATGTCGATCGGGAAGGGCTGATCTCGTTCCTTGACGATATTTTTGTTGAAGATCAGGCGCAGATCGTCGGCGGGTTGCTCAGTGAACTGCCGAACCATTTCCGCAGCAGCATGGCAACCCGGATCGACATCGAACGCGCCGACGAAATTGCGGCTGCCCTGCGTCCCGCAGTCGCGCGTGCGCGCGATGCGGTCTACGGCTGCTTCAACACGCTGATCGCATTCGTCCGGCGCGACGCCGACCTGACTGCCGATACGCGCCTGCGCATCACAAATGCGCTGCGACGCAAACCGTCCTGGGCAGAGGTCGAACGCGCCTGGGAGTCGCTCAGCAGCGCGCTGACCGCTGTTGGTGAAGGGTTGGGGCGACTCGAGTCACTGCTGATTGACCTGAAAGATGCCGAGCTGCTGGAGTATGATGCGCTGCTGCTGCGGGTGCAGGCCCTCAAGCGGTATGCGACCGATGTGCGCGTCAATATCGGGCATATTCTGACCGGCGGCGCTGAAGAAAAAGTCACCTGGCTGACCCACGACCGCCTGCGCGATACGCTGACCCTTTCTGCCGCGCCGCTCTCCGTCGCCGAGATCTTGCGCACCAACCTGTTCGAGCGCAAAACCACGACGGTGCTGACGTCGGCGACGCTGTCGGTTGGCGGCGATTTCCGCTTTGTCCGCGAACGGATCGGTCTCGACGAAGCCGAAGAACTGACGCTCGACTCACCGTTCGACTACACCCGTCAGGCGCTGCTGTACATTCCGGATGATATTCCTGAACCATCCCAACCAGGGTATCAGCGCGCAATGGAGCAGGCGATTATCGACCTGGCGCGCGCAACTAACGGGCGCATGCTGGTGCTGTTTACCGCTGTCAACGCACTGCGGCAGACGTACCGCGCCATCCAGGAACCGCTCGAAGACGCCGGGATCGCAGTGCTCGGTCAGGGGATCGACGGTTCGCGCCGCAGTTTGCTTGAGCGCTTCAAGGAGTTCCCCGGCACCGTGCTGCTCGGCACTTCGAGTTTCTGGGAGGGTGTTGATGTGGTCGGCGATGCGCTCTCGGTGCTGGTGATCGCCAAACTCCCCTTCAGCGTGCCGACCGACCCGATCTTCGCCGCGCGATCAGAGCAGTTTGACGATGCGTTTAACCAGTATGCCGTGCCACAGTCGATCCTGCGCTTCAAGCAGGGGTTCGGGCGCCTGATCCGCTCGAAGGACGACCGCGGCGTCGTGGCGGTGCTCGACCGCCGCCTGCTGACGAAGAAATACGGGCAGACCTTCCTCGACTCACTGCCGCACACCACGGTGCGCAGCGGTCCGCTGCAACGCCTCCCCGACCTGGCGCGGCGGTTCCTGGCGGCGGGCAATGGAATACCTGGCGAGGCCGTTTCGGAAAAGAAACGGACGCAACGGCGATAAATCTGTAGGGGCGTCAGTAGGGGCAGGTCTCAGACCTGCCCCTACCGACCTGCCCCTACCGACCTGCCCCTACCGACCTGCCCCTACCGACCTGCCCCTACCGACCTGCCCCTGCCCGCCCCTACCCGCCACCCCGCCACCGGTTCCCGCTGCCCCGTCGACCGGTCCCTGCCTGCTCCCTGCGACCTGGGGTCTGCCTGCCCGTCACGCCCGCGCAGCGGCGCCAATCGTTTCGGCGACAGCGCGTTCGATTCGCGCATCGTCGCCGGAGGTTTCGAGCGGGTCTTTGCGCAGCCGGTGACGCAGCGACAGCGTTGCCACCCGCGCAATGTCGGACGGTTGCACGCTCTGGCGACCCTCGAACGCGGCA
>JANWXL010000470.1 GCA_025055265.1 Roseiflexus sp. | reverse complement strand
CGCGTCCCCGGCGCGGCTCATTTCCCTTCGCGCCACCCGTCACTGTGGCTACAACTTGCTCCCATGGCCGCTTCTGCCCAGCTCGCCACAGTTCCCGCCGCCCTCGGCTACCGCATGCCTGCTGAGTGGGAGCCCCACGCGGCAACCTGGTTGAGCTGGCCCCACAACCGCGCCACGAGGCCAGGGCGCTTAGAGCCGAGCCCGGGCATCTGGGCAAGGCTGGTCGCCGTGCTCGCCGCTGTCGAGCGGGTTCATGTGCTGGCGGGAGGTGAGGGCGTGATGGCGGAGGCCAGCGCCCTGCTGGGCCGGCTCCCCAATGTGACGCTGCACGACATTCCCACGAACGACGCCTGGACGCGCGACCACGGGCCGATCTTCCTGGCGGGCCGCGGGCTACCGGCGGCGCTGGTGCATTTCGGCTACAACGCCTGGGGCGGCAAGTATCCGCCCTACGACCTGGACCAGCAGATACCCTGGCGCATGGCGGAGGCGCTTGGCGTGCCCTGCTTCGACGGCGGCATGGTGCTGGAAGGCGGCTCAATCGACGTCAATGGCGAAGGGCTGCTGCTGACCACTGAGGCATGCCTGCTCAACCCCAATCGCAACCCGCACCTCACCCGCGATCAGATCGAGCAGCGGTTGTGCGATTACCTCGGCGTCTCACACGTGCTCTGGCTCGGTGACGGGATCGTCGGCGATGACACCGATGGGCATATCGACGACCTGACCCGCTTCGTCGCGCCCGACACAGTCGTAACCGTCGTCGAGAGCAACCCGGCGGATGAGAACTACGACGCGCTTCAGAAGAACCTGCGCCGCCTGCGTAGCATGACCGATCTGCGCGGCGGAGCGCTGCGGGTCGTGGAGTTGCCCATGCCGCCAGCCGTGGTGTACGAAGGACGGCGCCTGCCTGCCTCCTATGCCAACTTCTACATCGCCAATCGCGTTGTGCTGCTCCCCACGTTCAACCATCCGAACGACGACCGCGCAGCGGCGATCCTGGCGGAACTCTTCCCAACGCGCGAGATTGTGGGGATCGACTGCACCGACATGGTATGGGGACTCGGCGCCTGGCATTGCCTGACGCAGCAGGTGCCAGCGGTTTGATCACCCGCTCGTCCATGCATACACGCCAGCAGCAACGACGCCGCCTGCCAGCGAACTGAGGAAGTTGACCATATCGTTGTTCATCCAGCGCCAGCCGCGCACCAGGGGAAAGACACGCCCCTCGCGCGAGGCGCGCTTCTCGGTTTCGCCAGTTGGCGAAAGGTACATCGCCTGCACCGTTGCGCCGAGCAGACTATCGAACAGACTGCCAGCCAATCCGCCGACGAGCGCTGCCGGCAACAAAAGAGGAAGCCAGACTCCGCGTTCAGCAGCCGCCAGCGCCAGCGCTGCCGCGCCGATCAGGATCGCGCCTCCGGCTGACGCGCCGATTCCGTAGAGCGTCACGCCGCCGGACGTGCCAGGCGGTACGACCCTGCCGGAGGTGATCAGGCGCGGCGGATGCGGGCTGAGAACGCCGATCTCGGTTGCCCAGGTATCGGCGGTCACCGTCGCCATCACGCCGACGTATGCCGCCAGCAACATCACCGGCTCGCCGGTCAACCCATAGAGCAGGGCGAGCGCCGCACCCGCGCCGCCATTGGCGAGCGCCTGCCAGAGATCGCGTCGTCCGCCCTTCTCGAACTTCTCACCGGCAATCCGCTGCTTCTGCGCCTGCCGAAAATGGGAGAGCGCGCTGGACGTCACAAAAAAGACGATCAGCACGCACCCCCACGTCCATCCGCCAAAACCGAAGGTCAATGTGCCGGTGATGATGGCGCCAAGCCAGCCGCTGCGGTCAAGCGATTGTCGGCGGTACGCGACGGCGCCGATAACGGTGCTCAACACCAGTCCGGCAGCAATGCGGGGAACATCAACCATGGCGTTTTACGTTGGAAACGGAACGCCATGCATCATACCACAGGTGCGAGGCGCGAGGCGCGAGGAACAGGTGAAAAGGTTACAGGCAGGGGCGCACCGCTGACGCGCCCAGGCGCAGTGGAAGGTTGAAGGTGGGAAGGCTGAAGGTACAAACCCGGCCTGACCCTTGAGGTCTCTGCCACTGCGTTTGCATGGCGCGATGCAGCGACGCCAACGCCCAAGGTACGAACCCGGCCCAACCTTTGAGGTCTCCGCCACTGCCCCTCTCCCACAAAGGAATGTCGCTTGCGGAACAGTTCTCATTTGCTCCAGGCATGTGGCTTGACCTCAAAGGTCTTGTCAGAAGGAACTAACCCCTGACCCCTCGATCCTCTGCGCAAGCGCCGTCAGCGCCTGATCGAGATCCGGCCCGATCATATCGGCGACCTGATCCGCAGGCACCATTGCTGCAAGCGGTCCAAGCATCGGTGCAAGGTCAATCGTCAGTTTGACGCGCAGATCAGTCCCCTTTCCCTCCGGCACGAACGACCAGCGCGACTCAACGGTCACCGGGTGGCGCGACGTGAAGACGACTTCCTGGTCCTGCCGCCAGTGCACATCTCCCTCAGATCGAATGGTGGCGAACGGTCCCATTGCCATATGTGTCGCAACACGCGCGCTCGATGCGTTGCGATGCAACACCTCAACCTTCTTCACCCGCGGCAGCAGCCCCGCCAGCGTCTGCGGATCAGAAAGGGTCGCAAAGACGCGCTCCGCACTCGCCGCAATACGCCGATTGCGCTCGACCGTCACCACCAGGCTGTTGTTCGCTTTTGTTTTCCCCCACGTCAGATCACCGGGTCGGACCGTGTTCATGTGCGCCTCCTGCGCGGCGGACTGCCGCGACCGTCATGGATACGACGAGCGTTGCAGGCATTGGAGTTGCGGAGATCGTGTACCCTGCGGCTGCTCCCATTATACTACGATCTTGTGCAATCAGTGGATGTAAGGTGTGCAGAGACTTGAAAGATCACTGATCTTCAGAATCCGTCCCAACCCGCGTGTATTCGTGTCCCATCACACGGCGCATTACACCCCAACGCAACAAGGTATGCTATAATGTCGGCAGTAAACAACAACCCGCATCCACCAGGCGACGGAGAGGATCATCATGGCAGAAAAGAAATCGAAAACCGACGTTACCGCACGCGACAAGACTGGCAAGCCAACCAATCACAACTGTGCGAACTGCGGCGAGCGCATCATGAACGACCGTGAGATGGTGGTGGTCATGGACGGTCGGCGCCGCAACAAGACGTATCATCACCGCGCCTGCTTCCAGAAAGCGGTTGCTTAGGCGCATTGCCGGGTTCCAGCGAGCTTCATCGGCTCATCCGTTGCGTGCGGGTGAGCCGATGTGTTATCTGAGGCGTCATATGGTCGAAGATCGCACGCAGATCGAGTTTCCGGCGCAGGGAACGACAACGGTTGCTCTGTGCGAGCCGTTTGGCGTGTTATGCTGTCGGGCTTCGGGTCCAGGCGGGCGCCCATTGCGCGTGCTGATTGACACCGGCACCGATCCTTCAGCCATGGATGCGCGGCTGGCGCATCGCCTTGCGCTGCCGACCGGCGGCAGCGGCGTCGGGCATGGCGCCGCCAGTGACACAGTGGCGTTCACCGAAGCCGTGTTTCCCTGGCTGCGTCTGGGCAACGCCAATGCTCCCGGAAACCAGACGTTGACCATCCGCGATCTCTATGCGCCTGCGCTCGATCTGAGCGGCCTGCCCTTTGCTGTAGACGTTGTCATCGGGTACAGCGTCCTGCGCCATCTGACGCTGCGGATCGACTTCCGCACACGCTCGCTGACGCTGGCGCACCCCGACCTGGGATTTCCGTCCATCGGCGCCTCCGGTGTTGTCATGCCGCTCTCGTTTTTCGAGCATTTTCCGGCAATCGGCGATCTGATCATCGATGGCGTGGTCATTCCACAGGCGACGATCGATACCGGCTCGAATGCGGCAATTACCGTCGGACCCGATCTGGCGGCGCGTCTGGGACTGTATGAAGATAGCGCCAATGTGCGAATTGTTCGCGGGGAAGGTTTCGGCGGCGGCGGGGACGTCGTGCGCCGCCGGTTCGACCAGGTGCGCCTGGGACCGTTCACCCTGACGAACGTCGATATCGACGCTCCGCTCACCTGGGCAGGCGATCTCGGGCGCGCATCACGCGCCAACATCGGCATGCAGTTGCTGGCGCGCTTCGCAACTGTCGTGATTGACTACGGACGGGGGCAGGCAGGGTTGGAGCCATCAGCCTGACTCAGAGCATCTTAAGCTGCTCACTTGCGAGAGCCGAAAACCTACGAGCACTTCGGGCATTCCTCATCAGCGTACGGCCCGTGATCAGGGCAATCGCCTCCCGGCGCATCCTCTGGCAGATCATCGTAGTCCATCGCAGGTCCTCCCATATGTTGCTGCGTTTTGGGAGAACCTTACAACTCGGAAGCGGATACTACCAAGATGAGGACATGACGGATTGATTAATGCGCCCTGGCTCCGAACAAGGAAGACAGGCCGTTATCATCGACGGAGTTCATGTGCGGAATCCTTGCGCCTTCGTGCGCGCTCATGATATGGAGTTTGAGAAAATAATCCGGTATCGCCCGGTCTAGCCCGCGCAGGCGGGCTTCGCTTTCCGTAGCCCGCGGCTTTAGGCGCCGGGCGGGTGGATGGATAGCGTAGTCATTATTCAAGAACGATAGCGGCCCTAACCAGAAGATACGCCGCTTCTCCGCAGCATTCTCCGCATCAGCGCCCGCTCCTCGGGACCAAACGCGCCGAGCGCCCAGAGCGCCGCTCCATAGACCGGCGCTCCAACA
>JANWXL010000463.1 GCA_025055265.1 Roseiflexus sp. | reverse complement strand
AGGAGCGTCGCCACAATCTCGGCGACCATGCGCAGCGGCACAAAGACCGCATTCCACACGACAGCGCGCGACACCTGTGCGGCGAGCGAAGGAGCGCGGCTGGTTGTCGGTTCAGTCGCCATCTACTGCCTGATCAATCCCAGCTCGAACATACTCGTATACCAGTCGCGCTGCAGGCGATATGCGGCGCGCTCCAGCCCCAAGCGACGCAGTGCTGCGCGCACGATGCGGCGCACCGGTTTGGGACTATAGAGGGTTCCACGCAGCAAATCGTCTTCACGCAGATCACGCACGTTGAAACCGTGGCGCGCCGCGAGCGCAACGAAAGCATGGTACTCGAAATAGTGCATATCACTCAAGCGCTGCATATCGCGGAACGCCGCACCCTGCTTGGCGCGCCCGCGACGCGCGATCAGCCATTCAGCCCAGGAGCGCGGCAGCCAGTTGATGCCACGCATGTGGTAATGCGGATCGATCCAGGCGCGCCGGTTGATGACGGTCATAAGCGCGACACCGCCGGGTCGCAGCACCCGCGCGATTTCGTTCAGCACCTCATCAGGGGACTGCACATGCTCGATAACATCCCAGCATACTACCGCATCGAAAGCGCTGTCGGGCAATGGCAGCGCCTCGCCAGCGGCGTTGATCACCGGCAGGCTCAGGCAATGGCGTTCCGCGCGCAGTGTGGTAATCCAGCAATACGCCAGGTTGTACTCGCAGGCGACAACTCGCGCGCCCCGCAAGGCTGCCGCGACCGCGAAACCGCCCATGCCCGCACCTAGGTCGAGCACCCGTAATCCATCGAGGCGTCCAGCGATCTGCTCCAGTCGCGCTAGCCGCTCGCTCTGATACGCTTCCTGATTGATGCGTCGCTCGCGCCAGCGCGCAAAGTCGCGCCGCCAGCGCATGTGGGTCAGCCAGGGGTCAATGGCACGTTCGAGTTCAGATGAAGCGGCAGGCGCTGACATAATCATTTTCTCTCCGGTGGTTCAAGATATTCAACGCTCACGTGAAACGCAACAATGCTGATCATCCGGTTACTCTGCGGATCAGGCGCGGCTGGCGCGCGCAGCGTGAACTGGTTGATCCTCGCCTCTATTGGCAGAAGCAGCCGGTATGTGCGAGGCGCCGGCGACACGTCCCAGGACCCAAGACGGCTCCTGTCGCGCCAGACCTCGATGTGCTGCGTTGTCTGGTATGCGGCGAGTCTGAACGATACCAGCGCAGGGGACGATCCGGGATGCGGGTTGGCGATGATCACCTGACTTTCTGCATCCGCCCAGCGATAGAGCGTCATCTCGGCGTTCCGCTCAACGGCATGCCAGCCTTTTCCCAAATACACAAAGGGATGGCAGGCATCGGGAAACAAAGGCAATTCGTACCAGCGATACTGCGCATCGGCATATGCCGGCACAACCGGATGCCCGGTGAGACGGGCGAGCGTCTGTTCCAGGTTCTTC
>JANWXL010000396.1 GCA_025055265.1 Roseiflexus sp. | reverse complement strand
GCGTTGCTTGGGCTGGTGCAACGACGCCCAATGCACCCTTACGAGATCCATCAGCATCTGTGCAATGACTCTGCGCTGGGTGAAGTCTGGCGCGTCAAGCAGGCGCATGTATATGCGTTGTTGCGTCGCCTGGAGGAAGAGGGGTTTTTGATCGGCGTCACTGAAACCCAGAAGAGTCGCCCGCCGCGCCGGGTGCTGAGTCTTACGATGCAGGGGCGCGAAGCATTCGCCGAATGGATGCGCACGCCGGTGAGTCATGGGCGCGATTTCCGACTTGAGTTCCTGGCAAAACTCTACTTTGCCCATCAGGAAGGGGCTGATGCCGTGCAGTCGCTGATTACGCAGCAGCGGCGCGCCTGTCAGCAATTGCTGGATGACCTCGATCACAGGGCAGCGACGCTTCCGCCTGATCAACTGTATCGCCGTCTTGTCGTCCAGTTCCGGCGCGGGCAGATCCAGGCGGCGCTGGCATGGCTGGATACGTGTAGTGCGGAATTGATGTCGGATGTCGCTCCTCAACGTTGAGCGCCTGTTTGATGACCACAAAGAAACACACGCCTGGTTGCAGCAGTTCTCAAAGAGGTTGACGCGAAGGCGCAACGGCGCAAAGCCTCACACTCGATATGACCCGCCTTTGCGTCAGCCTTCCGAGAAGCCCTTCAGAAGAAAAAGGCGAGATGATCCGCTGTTCCTCATTGACCCTGATCACTGTCTTGTTGATTGTCAGCGCCTGTGGCGCCGCGCCTGCTCCTTCAGCGCCAGCAAACGCTTCTGGAGGCGAGCTGGTCGTTGCCGCCGCCGCCGATCTGACGCCTGCATTCCGGGAGATCGGCGAACTCTTCGAGGAGCGCACCGGCGTCAGGGTCGTCTTCAACTTCGGTTCGACCGGTCAACTCGCCCAGCAGATCGAACGCGGCGCGCCGTTTGACCTGTTTTACGCCGCGAATAAATCGTTCATCGAAGACCTGAACCGACAAGGACTGGTCATTCCCGATACGATGGAAGTCTACGCGCAGGGACGCATCACGCTCTGGACGCGATCCGACAGTCCCTTGAAACCAGAGCGGGTGGAGGACCTGGCTGATCCGGCGTACCAGCGGATCGCCATCGCCAATCCCGAACACGCCCCGTATGGTCAGGCAGCGAAAGAGGCGCTCGAGCGCGCCGGCGTCTGGGAGACAGTGCGACCGCGCCTGGTGTTCGGCGAAAATGTCGCGCAGACCTTGACCCTGGCAGACACCGGCAACGTCGATGTGGCGATTGTGGCGCTGTCGCTCAGCATTCAAAGCAATGGCGCCTGGACGCTCATCCCGGCTGAACTGCATCCTAATCACCCGCTGCTGCAAATGGCGGCGGTGATTGCCGATACCCCGCGAGAGCAGGAAGCGCGGCGGTTTGTTGCGTTTGTGAATAGCGCCGACGGACACGCCATTATGAAAAAATACGGTTTCATCCTGCCTGGAGAGATCGTCAGCCGATGAACTGGCCCGCTTTCTGGTTATCGTTGCAGGTCACCGCCGTTGCAAGCGTCATCATTCTCGTTATAGGGCTTGCATGTGCATTATTGCTCGTTCGCGTCCATTTTCCGCTCAAGATTCTGGTCGAAACGGCGATCATGCTTCCGCTGGTGCTGCCACCGAGCGTCATCGGCTACTATCTGCTGCTGGCGTTTGGGCGGGGCAGCCCGCTATTCGAGTGGTTCAACCTGCGCATTCTGTTCACCTGGCAGGCGGCAGTCGCCGCATCGGTCGTGGTAGGGTTGCCATTGATGGTGCAGAGCAGTCGCGCTGCGCTGGCAAATGTCGATCCGGTGCTGGAAAATGCGGCGCGCACGCTTGGAGCGAGCGAAGTGCGTATCTTCTGGCGGATCACGCTGCCGCTGGCGCGGCGCGGCATCCTGGCGGGCATGATCCTCGGCTCGGCGCGCGCGCTCGGCGAATTCGGCGCAACACTGATGATCACCGGGAACATTCCCGGACGCACCCAAACCCTGCCGGTCGCCATTTACGACGCGGTTCAGGCGCAGCGCTACGCCGACGCACACCTGATGGTGCTGGTCATGACAGCCCTGGCATTCGCCGGGTTGCTCCTGGCGCGTCAGTTAGAGCCGCCGACTCCAGGGAGACGCGCTGATCAGTCCGCAAAGGCATCGGTATGAGTCCGCGACTCTACGTCGATTTTGTCAGGCGCCTGGGGAATATGACCCTGCAGGTGCGCCTTGCTATCGACACGGAAATTCTGGTGCTCTTTGGGCCCTCCGGCGCCGGGAAAACGCAGACGCTCCAGGCGATCGCCGGTCTCGCCACCCCGGATAGCGGCTTGATTTCGCTCGACGATACAATCTTCTTTCAGCGTGTTCCGGGGAAACCGGTCATCAACCTTCCCGCACGCAGGCGCCGTATTGGCTACGTGTTCCAGCAGTATGCCCTCTTTCCGCATATGAATGCTCTTGAGAATGTGGCATTTCCGCTGGCGGGACGGCGCGATGCGCGCGAGCGTGCCATGGAGTTGCTGGAACGTATGCACCTGGCGTATCTGGCGCATCGCATGCCGCACGAACTGTCGGGCGGGCAGCAGCAGCGCGTTGCGATTGCCCGCGCGCTGGCAACCGAACCGCGCGTTCTGCTGTTTGACGAATCCTTTTCGGCGCTGGATCGCCCCATCCGCGAACGATTGCATGAAGAGATCCGCGCGCTTCAGGCGGAACATCGCCTGATTGTCGTTTACGTCACCCATAACCTCGACGACGCCTTCGCCGTCGGTCATCGCCTGGCAGTCATACGCGACGGTCGGATCGAACAGATCGGGCGTATCGACGATGTGTTCATCCGTCCCGCAAATCAGCGGGTGCTCGACATCCTTGGCATTCCCAACGCTATCAGGGCGCGCGTCGTGGAAGTCGGACCATCTGGCGCATTGCTCGACTGGGATGGGGTCGCTCTCGAAGCGCCGCTGCTCAACGCACCTCCAGGCGCTCAGGTGATGGCGTACATCCGTCCTGAGGACATTCGCCTGATCTACCCTGATCGTCCGCTCAGCCGCATCGTTGGCACTAATCACCTGGATGCCACGGTGGTCGAACGCCGCATGGGACGCCACGTGCATCGCCTGCGGGTGGCGCTGCCCGACGGTCGGCAGATCGAAGCCGTCTATCCCGCCTCATCATACGCAACGATGAGTCTGGCGCCGGGTGAACGGGTGCGCCTGGCGCTGCGGAAGGAAAGCATCGTTGTTATTGCTGTCCATTCGGATCCGCCGCCGATAGAGGAAGAACCCCGCCTGGATAGGGCAAAATGTGCAGATGGCTGTCCGAAGAGCGATCCTGCACCGGTATCACCGTCGCCATCGTAACGTAGCGTTCTTCCTCAAACGCGCACCCGCGACAGAATGTCTGTCCTTCACGATGCACTTCACGCTCGTTAATGATCTCTTCGCCACACCCGTCGCACACTACCCGCACCCCCGGGCGACTAATCAACCGGTCAAGATCCAGGTTCAGTTCCACCCAATAGGCTTCGAGCAGCGCATCATCGGGCATGACGCGATAGGCGTCGAGATAGGCGTGCCAGCGACTCCTGGCGTGCGGGGCGTAGCGCCGCGCTTCCGTCCGCGCCTGCGGATGCGGACGAATCCGCACAGCGCGCCGGGTGCGTGTATCCACGAACGTCGCCGCCACTTTACCGTGGTCGATCAGACGCATCGTGCGACGACCGAGCCAGCATCCTGTGGCTGCGCCAACCCCATCGGCAAAGCAACCGTCGGTCTCAACGAACGTCAACAGGCGCTTGTTCGTTTGCGGCAACTCCAGTTCCAGCAGGCGACCCGCCAGTATCCCCATACGCGCACCAAGCACCTGGCGCGGGCAGAGATGCCGGTGCAGTGCAGCAGAGCGTTCGAGAATGTCACCCAGCAGCGGATTGCTGTATGTTGTCTCCGTCATGGCCAGCTCCTGATGTGGCGGGTGTACCAATACGTGCGAGCGTTTCTGTCATTCTGCTTCCTGAGCATGATATGCCAGAAACTGCGTGCGGAGATCTCGCACCATCTCTCGACTCTGATCGAGCCGGGAGAGCCAGTGCCGGGCGCAGGCCGTCCAGGATGGATACCGTTCCGCCAGCACCGCCAGCCGCCAGAACTCGGTGGCAAACAGTTCATCCAAGTGGTCAAGGAGCGCAGGGATGCGATCAAACCGGGCAGCGGCATCAAAGAGATCGCGCATCATCTGCGACCGTTCACGCATCGGCGCTCGTATTCCCAGCCGACGACCAAGCCCGCTGATGTCGCGGCGAGTAATGAACGCTCCGGCAATATCGGGGGTGATCAGATAGCGCACGATCTGGCTGAGATCGAGCTCTCCGTCATCGCGTCCGTGCGTCTCCGCGTCCTTTTCGAGAGGCGCTGTCGCGCCATCGATCTGGTGATCGAGCGGGATCCACGGCGGCAGGCTGGCGCTCTGCTCGAGGTCGTTCAGGATCAGTTCGAGCGTCACCTGCGCCATTGTGCGATACAGCGGATGGTCCGCCACCCGCTCAACCGTGTGCAGGAAGACCGGCGCCCAACGGGCGAGGTGATGGACCAGACAGCGATACTGCTGCGCACGCGACCACGTCAGCAGCGCCGGGTTGTTGTCGCGCAACGCCGTGATCTCAACGGTCAGCAGATGCGCCATCAGGCGCAGTTCGACGCCCAGGTGATCCGGCGCGCCCACCGGAACATCGACCGCGAATCCGCAATCCTGATACAACTGCGCTACACGGTGCGCCGCCGCCGTGTTGAGCATCAGGTCACGGTCGATATAGAGCGACTCATACGGATATGCATTTTGACCAAACACCGATTCGTATTCGACCTGAAGGGACTCGAGCGCGTCAGGCGTTTTGGGCGCAGCGGCAGCCATATCGGGTATGCTCCGCAGCGTCGCCAGCGTCGACGCATCCGGCGGATGCAGGTGCCACTGCGCCAGGAGGGTATAGAGAGACCGCCTGGCTTCCAGCAGATCAATGGCATGGCGTTTCGTCATGGGTTGCCTCCCACACCTCCGTGATGCGCCAACGCCTGCGCGCCGTCGCCGGGCTGCCATTCGGGAAGATAGTACGCTTCCAGATCAGGACGAAACGGACGCAGAAGCCAGTGCGGTCGTCGCAATCCGTTCGGCGATGCCTGACGCGCTGGACGGGTCATTGCCAGCCATTCGCGGTACACCTCATGGGCGCGCCGGGTGTCCACAAAAATATCACCATACCGATCATCCGGTCCAGCCCGCTCCAGGCGCACCTTCTGATGCCAGCAGTGCATGCCGCTGACCGGATCCGGCTGAACGGCGAAGGTCAGGTTCTGATGAACGCCGGCGTCTTCCCACCAGATGCGCTCTGTGTCAGGATCGGCGCTGGAATAAGGTTTGACTCCGTGCACCTGCCGCATCCGCCACTGCGACTCGCCCGCAGGCGTGAGTTCAACCAGCGCCGTCGAGAGTCTGCCGCCAACATCCTCCTGCAGCCGCCAGCGTCCGAGATGGTGAGAACAGGCGATCACTCCAGGACGGATGCCTTCAGTCACCCAGACCCGGTCCACAAAATAGCCGATAGCCGTCACGACCTTGATCAGATCACCGGTCTGCACGCCGAGACGCTGCGCGTCGGATGGATGGATCCAGACCGGATTCTTATGACTGATCTCGTAGAGCCACTTGGCGTTGCCGCTGCGGGTATGGATCAGCGTCGGCAGGCGGAAGGTTGAGAGCAGCACGGCTTCGTTGCGATCACGATTGATCCTGCTGGGATGCACGTGGCTGCGAATGTAGGTCGGCAGCGCATATTCTGGCCATCCCCAGTCGCGCATCGTCGTCGAGTAGAACTCAAGTTTGCGCGAGGGCGTCGGAAAGCCGATCACTCGTGAGCCATCCTCAAGCTGTACACCGATCGGACGGCCACGGTCCGGGTCTGGCTGAAAGAATGGCACAGGCGTGATATTTGATGAGGGAGGGGCAGGCTTTCTGGTATACACGATGCGCGTTTCCGGATCAACAACCGCACCTTCAAGTTCCGCAGCGGAGAGCGGCTGATCATATGTAGGCTGGACGCCTTTGCGCAGTTCGAAGGCGCCATAGCGGCGCATATACTCCAGCGGCGTCAACCCTTCCTTTGCCGCCGCTTCGGGCAGACCGGGCACGTGATTCTCGAACATCCAGGCATAGAGCTCATCGACAGTGATTTTCTCGCCGGGTCGGTAGGGACTCTCGAACGTCCGGCGCACACCCAGGCTGCCATCCGGATCGATGCGCCATGAAAGTTCGATCCAGAACTCGGTCTCCTCCCACACCTCGCCGGGATTCGCCTGCCGGGTATCGCTGACAGGCCTGCCGAGGCGACGCAGCGCCTCACGGATCACCGGCTGACGGAACGCAATCCAGCAACCGCCGTGCGTCTCCTGGCTCATCACGTCGTGACGCTCGGCGCCATGACCCATCGGCAGGATATAATCGGCGAACAGCCCGGTTTCGCTCCAGCTCGGCGAAAGGTGAACGTGCAACCCAATCTTCGACTCATCGGTCAACACTTCCATCCAGCTCATCCCGTCCGGGTTAGTCCAGAGCGGATTGTAGACGCGGGTGAAGTAGACATCCAGCCTGCCGCGACCCTCTTTGAGAAAGTGCGGCAGCAGAAAACTCAGTTCGTAGAAACTGAGCGGGTATTCCTGGGGCCAGGTCAATTCATTCCAGACCTTGACGTGCGGCGCCATGTTCGGATGACGCGGAACCCATTTGTCCCAGACGTTCGCCGACGTTCCGCCTTCCCGTCCAATCGATCCGGTCAGCACGTTCAGGAACCAGAGGCAGCGCGCTACCATCCATCCTCCGAGATTGGCGCTCGTGGCGCTGCGCCAGGTATGGGTGGCAAGTCGACCGTCGCAATGAGCGACGTAGCCAGCCACATGCGCGATCTGCTCGACGCTTACGCCGCTCTCCTGAGCGGCGAACTCGAACGTGTAGGGAGCGTAGAGTTCCTGAAGCTTCGCCTCGAACGTCTCGAAACAGACAGGCAGATCGGGATGTTCGCAACGCAGATACTGCTCCCAGTTCACCCAGCGACGCACAAAGTCGCGGTCGTATGTCTTGCTGGAGATGAGGTGGTTCGCAATCGCCAGCAAAATCGCCGTTTCACTGCCGGGCCACGGCGCCAGCCATTCATCAGCCAGCGATGCCGTATTCGACAGGCGGGTGTCGAAGACGATCAATTTTGCGCCTGCCATCTTGCCTTCCATGATGCGCTGCGCGTGGGGGTTGAAGTAGTGCCCGCTTTCGAGGTGGGAACTGATCAGCAGAATGACACGCGCGTTAGCGTGATCAGGCGAAGGGCGGTCGTACCCCATCCACAGCGCCTGACCGCAGCGCGCGCTCGACGAACAGACATTGGTGTGCGAATTGTGCCCATCCACGCCCCAGGCGGGCAACACCCACTCCATGAAGCCGTCGTGACCAGGACGTCCGACGTGGTACATGACTTCGGTGAAACGCCGCTCGATGATCGCGCGCCGGATGCGTCCGGCAATGTCGTCAAGCGCCTCGTCCCAACTCACGCGCTTCCATTTCCCTTCGCCGCGCCGCCCGACCCGCTTGAGCGGGTAGAGAATGCGGTCCGGGTCGTACACCTGATTGAGCGTCGCCGGTCCTTTCGCGCAGTTGCGACCACGACTGCCGGGGTGCAACGGGTTTCCCTCGAACTTCTGAATCTTGAGCGTGGACGTATCAACATACGCCAGAAGTCCGCAGGCGCTTTCGCAGTTGAAGCAGACGGTAGGGACCAGGGTGTAGGAACGTAACGTCTTCTGGGGCCATGCCTTCGGGTCGTACTCGGTCCAGTGCATCCAGCGTTCGACAGGCGGGTAGCTGGTCAGCGGATCGACCGGAGGCGCCGCGCCATTCGTCTGTACTGCCTGCGCCGTCGTTTGCGGCACGGGAATCCGGTCTGCTGCCGATGGGGTCTGTTCCGCACCGGTTTGTCTCTGCTGCATAAGAGCGCGCAGCACATTCATGACGAGCGACTCAGCCATGGGAGCATCCTTTGCGTATTATGCAATCATCGCTGCGACATCAATCAACTGTTGGGTATTTCCTGCGGCGCCATGACGAAGGCGTATTCGAACAGATACAGGCCGACAACGGCTGCTGCTCCCGCAAGCGCCAGTCCGACATTGCCAATCGCTGGCAGCGCAGCCGCCAGCGCAATCAATGCCAGCGGCGCAAGATGCCCGATCAGGATGCTCCCCTGCCAGAAATGACGGCGATAGCGTCCGTGACTGATGGCATGCGCGGCGCGCGCAGCGACCTCGCTGGCGTGAGGAATTCCGAACTCACCGAAGAGGGTGACGAAGAGATCCAGCGCCAGGCTGACGCCAAAAAGCCACACGAGCGCGGCATCCAGTCCTGCAGGCGACGGCAGCGCCAGCCGGACGACCAGAAGGGTTCCTGAACCGACCATCAGCGCCTGGATCAAGAGGTGAACCGGCAGCAGCGGACTCTGCCACAGATCACGTCCTTCCGCCTGCGCAAAGAGAAACGCGGTATAGATCGCCGCCAGGACGCCTGCTGGCAGCCCGATCCACGCGAAGAACGGGCGCAGTGACATTGCCGTCGCTTCAGGCAACGCTCCAAGAACGACGCCTGCCTCGCTCAGGAACCAGAGTCCCGCAAGAATGGTGAACCCGATGAGAACGAATGCGCCGCGCGTCAGCCAGCTACGCCACTGCGGACGGGTAAGGATGGTCAGAAACTTGAGCGGTTTCTCAAGATCGTAGATCAGAAGCGCCGTCGTGATGCCGATGAACACCAGCGTCAGCGCCAGCGCAACGGCGGCAAATAGCGGAGTCAGTTGCGCCAGCCCTGATCCGGCGGTCAGAGCCAGCGTCATGAAGATGCCGCTGCCGATGCCTTTCGTCACCAGATACGCCGGTACGGGCCAGTGCCAGGGGATTTTATGCTGCGCATTGTACGCTGTCTGCACCATCTGACTGGCGATGCGCGCGGGTGCGAACGCACTGTTGCCGACGCCCAACCCCTGGATGCCTGGAGTACGAAGCGGCGCGCCGTTGCCGGCGCCGTTGGTGCGTTCGTGATGAGCCAGAGATCCGGTATGAACGGCTTCCAGCGGGATGATCTCGTGATGCGTTCCAAGTATGCGCGCCTGATCACTCGCAACATCCGCCCAGACAAACGTCGCCTGTTGTTGCGTCGCAGTGGGTGTCAGCGTCGCCTGGTTGGCGTCGATGTAGAACAGCTTGGGCGCGGTCCCCTGCTCCGGTTTGCGCACTGTGACCGGTTCACGGGCGATCAGACGCCGGATCAGGCTGTTCGGATCGTCAAGGTCGCCTGAAATGATCGCTTGCTCGGGACAAACCACCTCGCATGCCGGCTTCAAGCCAAGCTCGATCCGGTGTGAGCAGAAATGGCACTTGGCGGCGCTGTGCGTTTCCGGGTCGATGTAGATCGCATCATATGGACATGCCTGCAGGCATGCCTTACAGCCGATGCACACCTTCGGATCGAACTCGACGATGCCATCGGCGCGCTGATACATAGCGGTCACCGGGCAGATGCGCACACACGGCGGGTTGGCGCAGTGGTTGCAGCGGGTGACTTGAAAGTGGCGTCGGGTGTGGGGGAAGGTTCCCGTTTCGACATACTTAACCCACGTGCGGTAGACGCCAAGCGGAACCTCGTTTTCCGACTTGCAGGCCGTGCTGCAGGCATGGCAGCCGATACATTTCCGGTGGTCGATCAGGAAACCGTAGGTTGGCATAACCGGTCATCCTTGCGCAACATCATTGTCGTCGAACATTCGTCGATCCAGGTTTCCACAGAGAGGGGCGCGGTGCGGAGATGCTGTATGCGAAATTGTAATACAGGGTATACTACGCAACAATCATATCTTTTCGATAGCCGCTATAACTTTTCTTTATAGTAAGGAACGCACGTCCGTGACTCTGCAACGCTACTTCATTGATGACGACGTCTGGGAAGCGGAAGCCGACCCGACGACTCCGGTTTTCATCAGCGGGAAACGCATCTACGCCATCACGACGATTGGCGGCATGACGCACCCGTTCGGCGAATGGCATCTGCGCGGCAAGATGGGCGGAGTGTGGGCGCACCCGCTGCGGGCGCTGGATGGATGGACGCTGACGCTGGAGGCGTATGGCGCGACCACGCCTCTTGATCACGCAACGCACTGCGACCTCTTCGGCGCGTACATCACCCGTCATTTTACGGTCGGCGACCTGGCGCTGGAATGGACCGAGTTCGCCGCCGAGGATCAGCCGCACTACTACGCGACGCTGCTGGTGCGCAACGACGGCAGCGTTCCGGTAGCAGCCGCCGTTGTGCTGCGCGCCGAGACCGACCTGCGCTTCTGCTGGTTTGGCGGCGTCGCTCCAGCAGAACCAGAACTGCACACCATTCCGAACGGCGTCGCCTGGCATGCGCCGGGGGCGTATGCAGGCGTCACCGTACATCTGACGAGCGCCACGCCAGCGAAATGGGACATCGCCGGGCGAACGGCGCAGGCGCGCTTCCCATTGACCCTCCAGCCGGGTGAGGCGCTGGCGCTGCAGTGGCGCCTCGCCGTGCAACGCGATGATGCGCCGCCTGCAGGGAATGTGTTGCGCGCGGCAGTTGATACCCTGTCGGCGAACATTGCGCGCTACCGCTCGATGGCTGGCGAAATGCGCCTGGAGACGCCGGATGGCGACCTTGACCGCTTCTGGCAGGTGGCACGGCAGAATGTGCATATGCTCACGGCGGATTATCGTCCGGCGCTCGCGCCGTACCTGCTGGCAGGTTTGCCGGAGTA
>JANWXL010000246.1 GCA_025055265.1 Roseiflexus sp. | reverse complement strand
TTCGTGTTCCCTCACACCCATTCGTGCGCATTCGTCTCTATTCGTGCTCGTTTGCGTTCCTCTGCCCCCATTCGTGTACATTCGCCCCCATTCGTGTTCATTCGTGTTCCCTCACACCCATTCGTGCGCATTCGTGTTCCTTCGTGGATCCCGAGATTGCCCTTCGCGCCCACATGCCGTCTATGCTATGCTCCTCCAGTGATGAGCGAAGTCGTCGTCCGCAAACTCAACGCCGCCGGCGAGGAGACCTACCGCTGGACGGGGCGCCTCCTGGCGCGCACGCCTAACTCAATCACACTGGAAGCGTTCTTCAACCGCTACGACCGGCTCGACCTGGGCTATGCCGTCCTCGAGCGCGGCGACCGCTTCATTGAGCACTTCTACAGCGACCGCTGGTACAACGTCTTCGAGATACACGCCGCCGGCTCGGACGCGCTGCGCGGCTGGTACTGCAATCTCACGCGCCCGGCCCGCTTCGCAGACTCCGAAGTCGTGCACGAGGATCTGGCGCTGGATGTATGGGTGGGCGCCGATGGGACGACGCTGGTGCTGGACGAAGAAGAATTCGACGCTCTGCCCTTGAGCGAGGAGGAGCGCAAGGCCGCCCGCGCTGCGCTGACCGAGCTGCTGACGCTGGCCGGGCAACGCTCCGGGCCGTTCTCTTCATTCACGTCGAGAGACGGCCGGCGTGAGAGCGGAAACGGCGACGAATGAAAAGCCCCTCTGTCACCAGAGGGGCCGGTTCAACGCGAACGGTTCAGGGGAATTGACAGCCCGGGGCCGCGCCCACCAGCCAATCGCCGCAGTACCACAGCACCGGAAGCGAAACGACGATGGAGCAGCAGCAGCACAGCACGATAACGCCGGCGATGACGCCGATTATCAGATTCCGGTTGCGATTGCTCGATGGCGGCGGCGCGCTGAGAGAGTCGGTCATAGATAAGTCTCCTGTGGAAGGTCTGCACGCAATGATACTTGAAAATCAGCGCGGGATCGGGAAGCCGCTCCACGTCCCGAACAACCAGAAGCGGCCTGCATCAATTACCGCAATCTGCGCCAGCGCCAGCGTCAAGCCGATGAAAATCGGCAGCAGCGCCGTTTGCCAGTTCGCAGCGCCGTTCTCACGCCGCACGACCACCAACACGCCTACCGTGTAGAGCATCGTCAACACCACCAGCACGCCCAGCGCGCTTAGCAGCGCCAGCGGGTAAAGCACGGCGTCGCTCTCCGTTAGCACAAGCGCAACGAGCAGCAGCCCGACTGCGACCAGCAGGCCCAACTCGCGCCAGCGGCTGAGCACCGGCTGCGGTTGCCAGTCACGCCAGAGCGTCTGGTTGAAGGCCGGATAGAGCAGCGCGCCCAGCGCCAGACCGTTGAGCGTGCCGGTCAGCAGGCGCAGCCAGTTCTGCGGCTCGTACAGGTGCGGCAGGCCGAGCAGCGCCAGGTAGGAGTTCGCGCCGTCCAGGCCCATCAGGCCGATGAAGCTCAGCAGAACGAACAGGATAGGCCGGCGCGGCAGGCCGCCGGCGCGCGTTCCGCCCAGCGCCGCCAGCGTTGCCATGCCGAACAGCGCGCCCAGATAAATCCCCGTGCAGCGCGCGCACAGTGGCAGCGGCCGGTCGCCGAGGTGGAACGAACGCAAGTCAATGCGGTGACAAATCGCGTAGCCGATAGCGTCCGCCTTGCCGAGCAGGCCGGGCGGCGTGAGCGCCAGCCACGAGCCGGCCACCAGCGCGAACACGGCCAGCGCCAGCGCCCAGGCTGTGCGAGTAGAGAAGCGAAAAAGTGCGAACGTGTCCACGCGTGAGGTGACGGTCAC
>JANWXL010000175.1 GCA_025055265.1 Roseiflexus sp. | reverse complement strand
ACCAGCGGGGTTGCAACGCTCGGCGGCGTCCTGATGCTGCCCACGCTATTTCTCTATCTCAGCGGGTTGCTGATTGAGGGGATTGCGCAGACCGGCGCTGTCGTCACAGTGGCGGTTGCGCTGGCGCTGGCAGCCTGGCTGACGCTCAACTACGCCATCCAGCCAGTCGCGTATATAGTCGCAAAAGATGCGTTGATTATTCGGCGGCGTTGGGCGCGTGCGCTGCGTGTCCCTTTCAAGCAGATCACCGGCGTCTCACTGGCGAGCGCGCTGGCGGATGTGCCGCGTTTTGGCTTGCGCCGTTCGTTCAATGCTGGCGTCTTTGGGTACCACGGTCCATTTCACCTCGATCCATACGGGCGCGTGTTTTTTGCGGCGACGCATCGGGAACGGTTAGTGGCGGTGGCGCGGTATGATGCGCCGTCGCTCATCATCAGCCCGGCGCGTCCACGTGAATTTGTAGAGGCGTTGCGCGAAGCGCTGCTCAAGAGCGCTTCCGAGAATGGGAAGACAATACCTTCCCAGGACCGGAAGGAGTCGTTTCTTCTCCAGATCAGGGAGTCATCCATCCCTGTGCGCCCGTAGCACGTACTACCGATTGACAACCTTAGGGATTGTGATAGAATACACACGTTCACCTGAAAACCAGTAAAGGGGAGCCGTATGAAGATGCACAAGTCCTTGTGGATGCTTATGGTTGCAGTTGTCGCCGCGTTTGCACTGGCTGCGTGCGGCGGCGGCGGCGGCGGTGGCGGCGGCGGCGGCGGTGCGAGCACGACGATCGAGATCACATCTGACGGCGAAAATCTGGCATACAACAAGAAAGAGTTTACCGTCCCCACGGGTCAGACGATTACCCTGACGTTCAAGAATACGTCAACGGCGCAGCAGCACAACATTGTGATCGTCAAAGGCGGCGAGGACGTTGCCAGCAAGGTCGATGAAGAGGCTATCAACGCCGGTCCTCCCGATTTCCTGCCTGCGGATCGGACGAATATCATCGCCGCCACGAAGATGCTCGGTCCTGGCGCGAGCGAAACGATCACCTTCACGGCGCCTGCGCCCGGCAACTACTATTACATCTGCACTTATCCGGCGCACTACGCTGGCGGTATGTGGGGTGTGATGAAGGTTTCGTCGTGAGCGGGGGTTAGGGGTTAAGGGTTAAGGGTTAGG
>JANWXL010000173.1 GCA_025055265.1 Roseiflexus sp. | reverse complement strand
TGATCGGGACAGATCGGTGAGCAAAAACGCCACTCGCTCAGGGTTGAGACCGGCAATCAGCAACGATGATGTATCTGCCTGCAACGTACCGACCAGCACCAGGCCGCGAAACGTGTGATTGCCGACGGTTGTGCGAAAGCGTCGGAATATTTCCGGGAAAGGCAGCGACTCGGCTGGCTGCGTCATCGAAAGTTTCCTCCTCGTGATCGTAACCGTTACCTTCGCCTCGCGCCTTTTTCCATAGTATACCCCGACAATGCGTCACAAACGTGACAACAGAGGCGATATTCGGTCGCAGATGACCGTCGCGTGGGATCGGTGGGGGCTTCGCAACCGGTAGCCCGCGGCTTGTGGTTTTTGAGAAAATCATCCGGTATCGCCTGGTCTGGCCCGCGCAGGCAGGCTTCGCAACCGTAGCCCGCGATTTCAGGCGTCGGGCGGGTGGGCGGAGAGCGGAATAATTGCTCAAAAACCATCAACCGCCGGGCGCTCGAGCACTGGTAGCCCGCGCAGGCGGGCTTCACAACCGTAGCCCGCGATTTCAGGCGCCGGGCGGGTGGGCGGAGAGCGGAGTATGCATGCAAAATCCATCAATTGCCGGGCGGGTGAGCTGCGAGGTGTCGCCCTGGTTGCGTGGTGGTCAGTGCGAGGTGTCACGCAGCGGCACTGACGCAATCTCCGGTGCGCAGGGAGATTGCGTCGCCAGCGCTTGCAATGACGCTGGATGCGAAGACCTTTGCTGGCAGACGGATGCACACGACACAATCAGAATTGATATGAGAGGGAGCCCATCTCCGGGAGCGCCGTCTTACGACGCGACCAGCGGGTTGAAGTAGGTATAGACCAGCCGCGAAAACGCTGCAATTGTTGACATCATAATCCGGTCGGGAACCGGCGCGTCGCCCGAGGCGATCGGGCGATACACATAAATGGCGACGACATAATCGTCGCCGGGAGAGCGCACAATACCGACGTCCGCCTGCATGTCGGCGATCCATCCGCTCTTGTGCTCGACGCGCACTCCTTCGGGAAGACCGGCGACCATACGCCGTTCATCGCCGTTCTCCGCCAGATTGTCGAGCATTTCCTGGCAGCGTTCCGGCGTGAGCGTATCGTTGAACCGTTCCAGGAGCAACCCCTCACCGCGCGCACAACGATCAAGCTCAACGTACAGCGTCGCCATTTCGCGCGGCGTGGTGCGCAGATAGCGCCCCGCGTCGGTGTAGGGCGGCTTCCCGCCACGCGCCGGACCCGCCTTCACCTTGAGTTTCATCAGCTTAATATAATCCTGCGCCTCGAATGGCACGTACTGGAATGTCTCAGGGAAGCCGAGATCAGCCAGCATCTTGCTCATCCGCTCCGCCCCGACAATGGCGTCTTCGGTGCCGACGCCGCCGATAGACGCGGCAAGCAATGCATTCGCTGCCAGGTTGTCGCTGTCGATGATCATTCTTCGCAGTGCTGTCTTCTGCTTCTCGGTGAACTCCGGCAGGTTAATGTAGGCGTTGAGCATGATCGGCATCTTGATCGTGCTTGCTGCTGCGAATGCGGTATCGGGATTGATGGCGGCAACAACCTCGTCATTGGTCAGGTCATAGACGTAGACGCCAATCACGCCGCGCCAGGAGTCTGCCATGGCTTCCAGTTGATCCTGAAGCATCTGCGGATCCGGGCGAATGTCGGGTCCACGCTGCGGAACAAGGGTCAGGGTCACGCGGCGCGGTGCGCCGACCGAATGGAGGCGATCATTGATCTGCTGCATCGCAGTATCAATGTCGATGCTCAATCCGCCACTCATCACGAAACTGCGCGAAATAGTTTTGGTGTCGGTAATGACCGAAAACTGCGCAGGAACGCTGACCTCTTCGTTGAGCGCCGTCAGCGCCGCACGCAATGTTGCTTCGTCATACGCGATCTGCAACGGCACGCGCCCGCCAACTGACGCCGCGCGCGCAGCGTCGATCATGGCATCGATCTCGATGCGCATGCCAATATCTTCGGGTTGCAGCAGAATTTCCCGTTCGCCTGCACGAATATCAAGCGGACGCAGCAGCGGCGCCAGGCGCGTTGCCAACTCCTGACGCGCCTCGGTGAGGGTCAACCCGCCGACTTCGATGCCCGCAATGTAGACCCCTTCCGCCAGACGCGGCTCTGGCGTGGCGGTTGGTGCAGGGGTAAACGTCGGAACAGGAGATGGAATAGGGGTTGCAGTCGCGCCGATGGTCGGCGAAGCCTCAGACGTCGGAGCAATCGTCGCGCTGGTGGGCGTACTGCATGCGACCAGCGACGCCAGCGCGCTCAGATACAGGATGCGCAGCAACGCGGCATACGCACGTGTCAGGTGATCCATAGATGATATACTCCCGCAACCTTCAGCCTCTCGCCCCTCGCCTTTCGCCCCTTGCCTCTTGCCTCTCGCCTCCGGTGGTATACTACCACATATATCGTTACAAGATGCGAACAGGTATGATCACGACCCTCCCTGAACGCATTGCCGCGCTGCCCCCGGCGGATCGAGCGCGATGCGAGCGGTTGTTCTTCGTCCAGCGCGTCGAAGGTCAGACTGTCATTCCCGACACGATGGAAGCGTGGGTTGCCAGCAGTTTTGGCGATCCTGATCGGGTTCGTCGCCAGACGATTGTTCGAGTGGTCAATCGTTTCACCCTTGAAGGAGCGTTGTTCAATCCACTGCGCGCGCTGCGCCCGGTAGGAAAGACGATCAGCGATGCCGAACTGAATGCCTGGATAGATGCGGAACTGAACGACCTCGACTTTTTCGCTCAACCTCTTCAAGCGACTACTGCCGACATCTTCGGACGAATCCGCGGTCGCTTTTGCGTTACCGCATCAAACATCGCCAAATACGACGGCTGGCACGGGCTGGTCGTATTTGACGAGCCGCACCCGCTGCGCTTTAACCGCGACCAGTTCGCTGATTACCTGGAGGTGGCGCTGCGCTGGCTCGCAGCGGCGCACCAGTACGACCCGCAGGCGATCTACCCGATGATCGCCTGGAACTGCCTGCCGCGCAGCGGCGCCACCATTGTGCATGGGCATATGCAGATGTCGCTGGCGCGCGACATGCATTACACCCGACCGGAGCTCTGGCGTCGCGCCGCGCTTCAGTACGGCGAGGTCACCCGCTACTTCGCCGATCTTGCCGCAGTGCACGCGGATCTGGATCTGCTGATAGCCGATACGTCCTCCGGTTGCCTGTTCGCCCATCTGACGCCGTTGCGCAACCGTGAAGTCGTGGCGCTGCTGCCGTATACATCAGACGCGGCATTGCTCGCCGAACGATTGACATCGCTTATTTACCCGGCGCTGCGGACGATGATCGATCATCACATGGTGCGTTCCTTCAACGTTGGTATCACACTGCCGCCGTTCGCCGATGACGCTGGCGCCTGGAGCGGCATGCCGGTTATTGCGCGCCTTGCCGACCGTGGACCGGCGCTGAACGTCCGCAACGATTGGGGGGCGATAGAACTGTTTGCCACCGGATGCATCACGGTCGATCCGTTCGAGGTGGCTGGGGCGTTGAGGCGAGTGGAGGCGTGAGGAGCGAGGCGAGAG
>JANWXL010000100.1 GCA_025055265.1 Roseiflexus sp. | reverse complement strand
GCGGACAGGCTCCCTTTGGCCAGCAATTCGGTCAGGGTGGCGCGGTCCGGGTCAGTCAGCGTGAGGTGTTGTTTTTTCATACTGCCAGGGTACATCATTTCCGAGCTAAACGCAAGAAAACTTGCTTGACAGACTAATTAGCGGGTCACGAGCGGCAGGTACACCCTGGCGATCAAACGGGCGGCGATCCGGTCAGCATATATGTTACCGCCAGCATTCGTGAAGTCGCCGCCGACGTACAGACGGTTGTCGCTCATCGCAAGAGCATAGACACCCCCTCCATCCATAAACCCAATCCCAACGTATATACGGCAAAGAGGATGGAGGAACCATATGCAAACAGCACTGATCTGGGGCGCGGCTGGGGGGATTGGTCGCGCGCTGGTTGATACTCTAAGCGAGCATGGCTGGCGTGTGCTGGGCATTGCGCGCGACGCTTCGGCGCTGAGCGGCGCGGCAGCCGAAGCGTACAGCGCCGACCTGGCGCGCGACGCGGATGTGGCGGCGGCAGCGCTGTGGGCAGCGCAGCAGTCGGATGGCGTGGTGAATCTGTGGGTCTACGCGGCTGGCGACATGCTTGGCAAACCGCTGGCAGATACGACCGCCTCTGAGTGGGATCGCATCCTGAGCGCGAATGTCACCGGCGCGCATCTGGCAGTGACCCACTCGCTGGCGTTAGTGCCGGCAGGCGGGCATCTGGTATTTATTGGTGCGTATGTGGACAGGATTATGCTGCCGAAACTGGGCGCATACGCCGCATCCAAGGCGGCGCTTGACGCTTATGTGACAGTGCTGGGGAAAGAAGTACGCGACCGGCGCATCACGAATGTGCGGGTTGGCGCAGTGGATACGCCGCTATGGCTCAAAGCCCCGTTCCGCCTGCCGAAAGGAGCGCACGCACCCGCCGATGTCGCCGCTGCCGTGCTTCGAGCCTATACCGAAGGGCACAAGGGGAATCTGGATTTGTAATCAAAACAGACCTTTGAGGTCGATGTACGTGCGTCTCTCGCAACTTATCTCCACCGAAGCGTCGTCCTGGCAAGTACAGGAAGCACGCCTGAGGACTCAAAGGTTGCAGGCGTTCTTGACCTTCCCACGTTCAACGCACCGCCTTAAGCGTGCAACGCCTGCAACCTTCAAATCTCAGCCTTCCTGCCTTCAACCTCCTCATCCATCCACTTCTGGTACGCTTCCATCGTTCCATTGAAATAGACGTGGACCACCTGGTTGTGCGTAATGCGGGTGATCGCCTCGAACACCTCGGCATCGTCGGTACTGTGGGCGACGAGCATCCCGCGTTCGGGGGCGAAGTCGTCTTCACTGGGAGGAATGACAAAGACCAGCCACTCGTTCGGATAGCGCCGCTCAACGTCGGCGATTAACTCGACTTTGCCCTTCTCTTCCATGCCGGTATACGGGCACCCGCAATCGCAATTGACGCCGCAATCGCCGTGCGTACCGCACGAGAGCGATGTGCCGCCATGTTCGGCGGAGGTCAGATTGATCATGATCGGCATGGTGCGAGTCCTCTTCCTGATAGAGTGATGAACATCCACCCGAACATCGGGATTGCGCCATCAGAGCAGATTGTGCGGACGTCGGTCAGGACGAGCGATTGGCATCCACCTGTTGAACAGCGTGCATAGCCCAATCCGTCCCCATCCGTCCCAATTCGTGCGCATCCGTGTTCCATCACAAGCCATACTTACAGGAAAAAGCGACACTTTCGTCGTCCGGCTGATTGCTTCTCTCACAAAGGCCCGAAGGCTGTTCCTCACAGGGATTACATATGAATTGCAGCACCCTCAGCCGCCGCGTGCGCCGCCTCGACAATCGCTTCGTACAAAGTCGGATGGGCGTGAACGGTGCGCATGATCGACTCGGCGGTCGCCTCGTGCGACAGCGCCAGACCGCCCTCGGCGATCAGTTCGGTGACGCGCGGACCGATCATGTGGACGCCGAGCACCTCATCGTACTGTTTGTCAGCGACGATCTTCACAAACCCCTGCCGCTGACCAAGGATTGTCGCCTTGCCGTTGCCGGTGAACGCAAACTTGCCAATCTTCACGTCATACCCCTGCTCGCGCGCCT
>JANWXL010000088.1 GCA_025055265.1 Roseiflexus sp. | reverse complement strand
GCGGCAATCACGGCGGCTACCACGAGCATCGTCTTGCCGAGCCAGATGCGGGTGTTCATGCTGGCTTTCGGATTGACGATGCGGTAGTAGAAGTCGTGCGCGATGGCGGACGAAATAACGACCAGCAGACCGTCGGCAGTGGAGAGCGCCGCCGCCATACCGCCCGCCGCGATCAGCGCCGCGACCGTGTACGGTAGACCGGCGATTTCCGGCGTTGCCAGCACGATCGTGTCCGGGTCGATATTCAGTTCACCGAACTGCAGGATGCCATCAGTGCTGGTCTTGGTGATGACTGTGCCCGACAGTTCGCCAAACACGCCGATCTTCTTGCCGTCGACCTCTTTCTCACTGAACGTGGCGCCAGCCAGGTCAATCTTGCCGTTGCCATTGGCATCGGTGATCACCAGCGCGCCGCTCTTAACCTGAGGCGCGGCCCAGGACGGAAGCTTATCAATCGCCTTCCCGTCAAGCGTTGTGTAGTCGCGCTGCGTGATCAGACCGAGGCGGCTCCAGTTCTGCGTCCACTCCGGCAACGAACTGATCTCTTTGCCGACCACGTTCTGCAGGATTTCCCAGCGGGCAAACGCGGCATAGGCGGGTGCAGTGAAGTAGAGCAGGAAGATGAAGAACAACGCCCAACCGACGCTCAGGCGGCTCTCGCGCACGCTCGGCACCGTGTAGAATCGGATCAGAATGTGCGGCAGACCGGCGGTGCCGACCATGAGACAGAAGGTGAGCGCCAGGAAGTTCCACGGCGTTCCGCGCCAGTCGGTCTGAACCACATCCGCAGGCTTGCTGGTGTCGGGGATCGACTTCGCTGGCGGCGGAGTAATGTTGACACCGAAGTAGGTGTTGATCTGATTGATCGCCGTCACGGCTGCGGAATTGCTCAGTCCTTCGTTGTATGCAGGAATATACCCGCTCTGAATGACGCGCCCTGATCCATCGCGCGCCGGCGATTGAGCCGAGATCTTCAGCTCAGACTCCAGGCGGGTGATGTTCGCCAGCGCCTGCCCGTAGCTCAACTGTGGCATGGGGAAGCCGGTCAGTTTGAGCGAAAGGAAGGTCACCGGGATCATGTAGGCGATAATCAGAATGATGTACTGCGCCACCTGCGTCCAGGTCACTGCCTTCATCCCGCCCAGGAACGAACAGACGAGCACGCCGGAGAGGCCGATCACCACGCCCCACTCATACGGCACGCCGATGAAGCGCGACATAATGATGCCGACGCCCACCACCTGCGCCGTTACATACGTCAGACTGACGATGATGGCGCAGATCGCCGCCACCAGACGAGGCCAGCGCCCGCCGTACCGGGTGCCGACGAAGTCGGGAATGGTGTACTGACCAAACTTGCGGATGTAGGGCGCAAAGAGGAGCGCCAGCAACACGTAGCCGCCCGTCCACCCCATGATATACGCCAGCCCGTCGTAGCCGAGAGCGTAGAGCGTGCCAGCCATCGAAATGAACGACGCCGCACTCATCCAGTCGGCGCCGGTCGCCATACCGTTGAATACCGCAGGCACATTGCGCCCGGCGACGTAGTACTCGTCAAGGATCTTGGTGCGGCTTATGATGCCGATGAAGGCGTACATGCCCATCGTCAGCATCAGGAACGTCCAGCCGATCCAGGCTTTCGGCATGTTCGCGAGGAGTTCCAGCGCACCCATGATCAGGCTGAACACAATCAGACCGATCGTGAACAAGCCGTAGTACTGCGCCAGGCGGTTGTTGCGCAGTTTGATTGCTTCATTGACTGCCATAGTGGTCGCTCCCTCCGCTGTTACTTATCCCGGTCTTTCAGGTGATACTTCGCGTCCAGTTTATTCATGGCGTAGGCGTAGAAGAAGATAAGAACGACGAACACAACCAGCGAAAGCTGGCTGCCGAAGTAGTAGCCGAGCGGGAAGCCAAAAAACGAGATCTGGTTCAATTGATTGACGAACAGCGGCGGAATGTAGGCGACGGAGAACCAGATGATCAGCAGGATCGCAATCAACCGGTTGTTTTCCTTCCAGTACGCATTGATCCGTTCCTGGCGGCTCATTCTTTCGATGTCAGACATATTGCCTCCTTGCTCTGCGCTCAGGCGTCGTTGCTCGATGAAATGAAAGATCGATCATTGCCCCGGTTCTGATGCAACCGACGTGTGAATAAGCCTGCTGACACTCACCTCCTTTCCTGATGAGATAATAGAGGTTTTGACGACCGGGCGCTGCTGTACGGCAGCCTGACCGATACAACACAAAATTATCCGCAGTCGGGGCGGTCGCCCGGCGGTCAACAATCAATTTGCTGCAAACAGACACTGTTTGCGCGGCGGAGATCTTCCTCAGGTTTGGTTAACTGGCGGTAGTCAGGAATGGTGTCTGAATAATATGGGGTATTTTTCAGCGTATGATAAATCTTGTGTAAAGTTTCTGTAAAATATGCGGCATTTTTATGGTTGTGCTTCAGAGATGCGCAGCAGACGCACGGCTTCGTGGGCGAGCGCAGCGTCGCTTGCCATTGCTATGGCGAGCGCATCTGCCAGGAGATACTGGAGGACGGTGGCATCAAAGATATGATTGCCGGAGGCGCGGAAAAACTGAACGATCGGTCGGCGGGTCCAGGCGTCAATCCACGCCGCCAGTGCGTGCGCGCCAGATTCGCGGAGCATGTGCACGGCA
>JANWXL010000217.1 GCA_025055265.1 Roseiflexus sp. | reverse complement strand
GATATCGAAGAGATGGCAGGCGTGACCGGCGATTCGATCTGGCTGGTGCAGATTGATGAGGTCAAGGCGCGCGTTGCACAAAGCCCGTATGTCGAGCGTGTTGAGGCATCCCTGACCCTGCCCGACATCCTGACGATCAATCTGGTCGAACGTCAGCCCGACGTGCGCTGGCAGGTCGGCGATATGCGCTACCTGGTCGACGCCGAAGGGCGCGTGCTGGGTCCTGACACTACCACATTCGTGAGCGACACATTGATCATCGAGGACCGGAGCGGGCAAGTGATTGAACCCAACGACCGGATCGATCCCGACGTGCTCTATCTTGTGCGCGCTCTGGCGTTGCGTCTGCCTAAAGAGGCAGGCGTGACGCCTTTCAGCATCAGTTGGGACAGAGATCACGGCGTCACACTAACCACCGCTGATCGGAGAACAATCATCTTTGGACGGAAAGAGCGCCTGGAAGAAAAGATCCAGATACTGCGTTTTCTAACGCTCCAGGAACCGACGGAGTATACCTGGCTCGATTTGCGACCGGCGACGCCGTACTACCGAAACGATGCGCCGCCACAACAACCGTAGGGACACAACGAGGCTGCGTATGGCACATCGCACGATTGTCGGAATTGACGTTGGCACGACCAAAGTTTGTACGATTGTGGGACAGGTGTACGACAATGGGCGCGTCAACGTGCTCGGCGTCGGTCTGACGCCGTCGAAAGGACTGGATAAGGGCGTCGTCGTCAATATCGATGACGCTGTCAATGCTATTGCAACCAGCATTGAGAAAGCCGAACGGCTTTCCGGCTACCGCATCAGCGCCGCGTTCGTTGGAATTGCCGGTCGGCACATCCAGTCGCTCAACAGTCGCGGCGTCGTCGCGGTAGCGCGCAGCGATCACGAGATCACCCGCCATGATGTGGCGCGCGCCGTCGAGGCGGCGCAGGCAGTGGCGATTCCGACCCAGCGCGAGGTCATCCATGTCATCCCGCGCGCCTATGTTGTGGACGGCAACGAAGGCATTCGTGATCCGATCGGGATGTCCGGTTTCCGCCTCGAGGTGGAGACCCACATCATCACCGGCGAGGTGATGGCGATCCAGAACCTGATTAAGAGCGTGCAGAAAACCGGTGTCGAGATTGACGATCTGGTGCTGCAACCGCTGGCGGCTGGCGAAGCCGTGCTTAGCGCCGACGACAAGGACCGCGGCGTGGTGCTGGTTGATATTGGCGGCGGCACGACCGATATTGCGGTCTTTGCACAGGGGGGCATCTGGCATACCAGCGTCATTCCGGTCGGCGGCAACCATTTTACCAACGACATCGTGATCGTGCAGCAGACGCCGCACAACACCGCCGAGTACCTGAAACTGAAGTACGGCGCAGCAATCGCCGAAGAAACGGAGGAGCCGGATGTGATTGAAGCTGAGGGGTTCGCGCCCGGCGAGCGGCAGCAGATCAGCCGCCGGATGCTGAACCAGGTGCTCCAGGCGCGCGCCGAAGAATTGACGGAACTGATCTACAACGAAATTCGACGCAGCGGCTACGAAGGTCTCTTGCCGGCTGGCATCGTCCTGACTGGCGGAACCGCACAGTTGCCGCGTCTCGATGAGTTGATGCGCGATATGCTCGGCATTCCGGTGCGCATCGGCACGCCAACCGATCTCACCGGTCTTGCGGATACGCTCAATAGTCCAGCGTACGCAACTGCCATCGGGTTGCTGCGCTGGGGCATGCGCCACGGAATGAGCGGTCTTCATTCCAGCGGCGGACCGCCGTCGGAACACGGCGGTTGGATTTCGACCTATGAACGGTTCAAACGATGGCTGAAAGAGTTTCTGCCATAACGCAAGGAGAGGGATCCATGATAGATTACGCAAGTCTGAGCCAGGCCGCAGAGAACTTCGCGGTCATCAAGGTGGTCGGCGTCGGCGGCGGCGGTTCCAACGCCGTTGATCGCATGGTGGACGAGGGCGTGACCGGTGTTGAGTTCATTACGATCAATACCGACGCGCAGGCGCTGCTGCACTCGCGCGCGCCGACCCGCATTCGCATCGGCGACAAACTCACCAAGGGGCTTGGTTCGGGCGGCAACCCCGTCATCGGGCAAAAAGCCGCTGAGGAGACGACCGAGGAGATCTATGAAGCGCTCAAGGGCGCCGACATGGTCTTCATTACGGCAGGCATGGGAGGCGGCACGGGTACCGGCGCCTCACCAGTGATCGCCAGCATTGCACAGGATTTGGGGATGCTCACGGTCGGCGTGGTCACCAAGCCATTCAGTTTCGAGGGGAACCATCGCCGCAAGACCGCTGAACAGGGCATCGAACAACTACGCCCGATGGTTGATACGCTGATCGTCATTCCCAACGACCGGCTCCTGCAGACGGCGAGCAAGAATACGTCGATGCTCCAGGCGTTTCAGATGGCGGACAACGTGCTGCGCCAGGGCATTCAGGGCATTTCGGACCTGATCACGCAGCGCGGGTTGATCAATGTCGACTTTGCCGACGTCAAGACGATCATGGCGCGCCAGGGGTCCGCGCTCATGGCGCTTGGCATCGGCAGCGGCGACAACCGCATGGTCGACGCGGTCAATGAGGCAATCGCCTCTCCTCTGCTCGAGGTGTCGATTGACGGTGCAAAGGGGGTGCTGTTCAACGTAACCGGCGGCGAAGACCTTGGCATTCTCGAGGTGTACGAGGCGGCGGACATCGTGGCAAAGGCGGTGGATCCGGACGCGAACATCATCTTTGGAGCAGTGATCGATCCGACCTTTCCGCCTGGACAGGTGAAAATCACCCTGATCGCCACCGGCTTCGACGCCAGCCGTCCGGCGGAAGCGCGCAAGCGGATCTACATGTCTGGTTCGCAACAGCAGCAACCTGCCCAGCCGAAACGTGACGCGGCGTATGCCGAACCGTACCCGCCGGCGGCGCATCAGCCAGCAACGGCTCGACCGCAACCGCCGCAACCTGCGCGTTCACAGGGCGCGAACATCAGCCCCGACGACCTGGACATCCCGCCCTTCCTGCGCAACCGCCGAAAGAATGGGTGACGCCTATGGCAATGTCAGTACCTCCGGCTCGCCCTCGGTTATCGCAATCGTATGCTCGAATTGCGCCGAGAGCGAGCCATCGGCGGTGCGCACCGTCCAGCCGTCGGTCTTGTCCAGCACCGCCTCCGGTCTTCCAGCGTTGACCATTGGCTCAATCGTAAAGGTCATCCCGGGGCGCAGGCGCATTCCAGTACCGGGTTTGCCGTAGTGCAGCACGGTCGGTTCCTCATGCAACTGTTGTCCGACGCCGTGTCCGGTCCATTCCCGCACGACCGAGAAGCCATTGGCTTCAACATAGGTCTGAATCGCCGCGCCAATATCCCCCAGATGCGCGCCGCCGCGCGCTGCGCGAATGCCGCGCCACAGCGCCTCTTCAGTCACCTCCAGCAATCGCTGCGCTTCCGGAGAGATTTTTCCCACCGGCACGGTAATGCATGAGTCGCCATACCAGCCGTTGAGCCGCACCCCTATGTCGATACCGATGATGTCCCCTTCTTTCAGGCGTTCGTTGCCCGGAATGCCATGACAGACGACGTTATTGATGGCAACGCAGATCGTAGCAGGGAAGCCGCGATACCCTTTGTACGCAGGTATCGCACCGTGCTTACGCACGAACTGCTCGGCGATGCGATCGAGTTCTCTGGTCGTCACACCAGGACGGACATGCTCGCGCAGCATCTCGAATGTTGCAGCCACCAGACGGCCAGCAGCGCGCATCTGCGCAATCTGCTGCCGTGTACGCAATACAACTGACATACGCTGGACGTTCCTGGCGCCAGACTGGCGCATGATGGAGGCAAAGAGCGGCGCTCTGCGCGGCGTCGCCGATTGCTATCCGTAATGATGAGTCTTCTTGC
>JANWXL010000063.1 GCA_025055265.1 Roseiflexus sp. | reverse complement strand
GCTATCGTCACCGGCGGCGCTGGCGCGCTCGGCGGCGCCGTCGTGCAGGAATTTCTCAACGCTGGCGCCACGGTATGGGTTCCCTACCTCGCGGCAGATGACCTTGACCGCCTGCGGCAGCGCCTCACGCTGCCACCCGGCGCCACGCTGGACGGCGCGCCGCTCGATCTAACCGACGAGGCGGCGGTGCAGCAGGCGTATGGTCAGGTTGCCAGCACGTATGGCGGCATAGATATCCTGGTGAATGTCGCCGGGGGCTTCGCTGGCGGCGAACCGGTGCATCGCACTCCCTGGTCGCTCTGGCAGCAGCAACTGGATATCAACCTCAAAACCGCGGTGATTTCCAGTGCGGCAGCCGTGCCGCATATGCTGGCGCGCGGCGGCGGCTCGATTGTCAACGTCAGCAGCCGCACGGCGACGCAGAACGCCAGAAATGTGGCGGCATACGGCGCCGCCAAACGCGCTGTGCTGCAATTGACCGAGGCGCTTGCCGCCGAGCTGCGCGACTCCAACATCACTGTCAATGCTATCCTGCCCAGCATTATTGATACGCCCGCCAATCGCGCCGCCGATCCGAAAGCCGACCACAGCCGCTGGGTGCCGCCGGAGGCGATTGCGCGCGTCATCATGTTCCTCGTCGGTCCCGACGCGCGCATCATCAGCGGCGCAGCGATCCCCGTGTACGGCAGGGCGTGATTTGAATAGGACACGGATTGACACGGATACGACGGATCAGCACGGATCAGAAATGGAAATCATCCGTGAAAATCCGTTGCACCCGCGCCGATCCGTGTCCCATTAATAGCACACGGATTGATACGGATACGACGGATGGACACGGATTATCCGTGAATATCCGTGTCCTGTTCCAACAACCGATGACTCTCCAGGAACTGCTCGACCGCATCCATCGCGGCGAAAACCTGCACACCGAGTTCAAGGAGGCCGAGGTCCACCCCGACGACATTGCGGCAGAGCTGGTGGCGTTCGCCAATACTGATGGCGGGCAACTCATCTTTGGCGTCACCGACGATGGGCGCATCGCTGGCGTGGCCGACTCCGACCGCCTGGCGCAGCGCGTGGACCAGATCGCCTACAACAACTGTGAGCCGCCGATCACCGTTGTGCAGGAGACTGTGCGCGATGACACAGGTCGCACCGTTCTCATCGTCAATGTGCCCAAAGGGGATCAGCGGCCCTATCAAACGAAGCAGCGCGGCGATTTCTTCATCCGCACCAGCTCTGGCCGCCGCCGCGTCTCGCGTCAGGAGTTGCTGCGCCTGTTCCAGTCTGCTGAGAGTCTTTACTACGACGAAACGCTCCTGGTGCAGGCAACGCTGGCTGATCTGGGCGGCAGCGCCATTGAGCGCTTCATGCAGCAGGCATATCAGCGTTCGGTGGAGGAAAGCGGCGGGCTTGAGGTCCTGCTGCGAAAGTTGCGCCTTGCCCGCGAACACGCCGGGACGATCCGCCCCACCGTGGCGGCTATGCTCTTTTTCGGCTACGACCCGCAGCGATTCCTGCCGCAGTCGCATCTGGCAGCGGCGCGCATTCCAGGAACCGATCTCAGCGCAGCGCCCTCAGACGCCAAGCAGATCGGCGGTCGTTTGCTCGATATTCTGGAAGACGCCAGGCGCTTTCTGAACATTCATCTGGCAACTGCGCACCGCATCCGCGACTTCGAGCCGGAGGTCTCTCCCGAACTGCCGCCGGAGGCGCTGCGCGAGTTGCTGGTCAATGCCCTGGCGCACCGCGACTATACGATCACCGCACCCGTGCGGGTCTTTGTTTTTGACGACCACGTAGAAATCCGCACGCCAGGCGGGTTGCCCACTACCGTCACGATTGACGCCATTCAGATGGGGGCGGCCCATGTGCTGCGCAACCCCACCGTGTACACCCTGTTCAGCCGCTGGGGACTGGTCACCGGCGTCGGCAGCGGCGTGTACCGCGCGATGCGCCTGATCCGGCAGGCTACCGGACGAGACCCTGAATTGTTTGTTGCTGGAAACGAATTCGTGGTTTCAATGGCGCGACCGTCGAGTTAGGGAATAGCATACGGATGGACACGGATGCGACGGATTGGTACGGATCATTTTTTATAATCCGTGTGAGTCCGTCGCATCCGTGGCAATCCGCGTCACACTACCGCAGCCGGGCAACCGCCGTAATGATCAGCAGCGCCACCCACAACCCGATAAGCAACAGTTGCAAAAAGGCGCCGTTCAACAGAGCGATCACGCCAAACCCGAGGAGCGGCAGTGCGCCAAGACCCAGACCGACACCGACCGCCGCCTGCATCGCCCTGCCGCGTTTGCGGGTCAACTGTTCGACAATCCGCGTCGTCAGCGCGCCGGTGAGCGGTCCCGCCAGCATTGCCAGGAACAGCCCGAAAAACGGCACACCGCCAAGCACAACCACCAGCACTGACCCGATCAGCGCCGCAAAGAACCCGGTGACGCCGCCGATCAGCATGTGCGACAGGTCCGCCTGATAGTTCGGCGGGCGGCGCGCCTTGCGGCACTCCGGGCACAGTTGCCCGACCGGGGTCATTTGCGCGCACGAACCACAGATCGGGCGATTGCACTGCATGCAGCGCAACCCGGTTTCGCGGTCGGGGTGGACATAGCAGTACGTGACCTCGACCGCTGGCTTTGGCGGCTCCGGGGCGGAGAGCAACGGCGAGGCGTCGCCGCTTGCCTGCCGTTCCTGGCGACGATGCGATGGCGCGATCTGCAACCCTTCCGCCAGCAACTTCTCGACATACGCCAGGCTGGCGCTTGCTTCGGCGTTGGTCGGGTCAATTGCCAGCGCACGTCGCAGGTAATCGCGCTTCTCGGCGAGGATCGGAACCACACTGCTCAGGCCGATCCACGCCTCGACATTCCCGCTGTCGAGTTCAGTAGCGCGGCGAAACCGGGCGCGCGCCGTGAACGTGTCGCCTGCCAGCGCCGCCGCGCGCCCTTCAGCGATCAGTTGCTGCACCTCAGTCGCGGTCGATTCGGTCATGAGTTCCCCGGTCGCCTGCATGGGTTTCTCTTTCTGTATGAATTATACTCTGGAAGCCCGCGTTTTATGTATGGTACGTTCGTTTCGTCCAGCGCGATGCATGGCGAACATAAGGGTTTGGTGAGGAAACGGCAACAGACTATCACCAGGTGATCAGGGGCGTGACGGATGATGCTGGCAATCATGTTGGGCAGAGGCGCAGTCACGAAGTGTCAGTACGTAAGGGCGGGTCTCAGACCCGCCCCTGTAAGATCGCGTGTCACTGCTGGCACGCGGATGCCCTAATCTCAGCCCCGCTTCTGTAAGGGCGGGTCTGAGACCCACCCCTACTACGAGCCCTTCCCGTGGATGACCTCCAGCATTTCGGGGACGGTCGTCACCTTGACGCGGGGGCGTCCCTGGGCGGCGCCGCGCGCGGTTTCGTAGGCATCGAGGCGCTTCCAGTCCTCGTAAGTGACAAAGTCGGGCTTGCGTTCGCGCAGCAGCGCGACAATGCGCTCTGGATCGCGGTTTTCATCTGGAATGCCGGGGAGTTTGGGCAGGTCTTCGACCATGGCGGTCACCGTGGCAACCGCATCGGGCTTGTTGGTGCCGATGACACCGGATGGACCACGCTTCGCCCAGCCGACCACATATTCGCCAAGGACGACTTCATCGTCGCGTGGGCGAATGACGCGCCCGTTGACGTTCGGAATGATGAAGGAACCTTCCTGGAACGGCACGCCTGGCAGCGGTATGCCACGGTAGCCGACCGAGCGCAGCACCAGCCCGGCGTCGATAAAATCATAGACGCCAATGCCCTTCGCGCGCAGCCCGCCCTGCTTATCCAGCACCAGCTCGTTGCGCTCCACCTTCACCCGCACCACGCGACCATTCTCTCCAATCAGTTCAACCGGCGACGTCAGGAAGCGCATGATGATGCGCCGGGGAGCGTTATGTTCCTTGCGCAGAGCGAAGGATCGCAGGATCTCGACATTGCGCGCCGCCGACTTGTCTTCTTTGATGTGCTCGGCGCTCAACGGATCGAGTTCCAGGTCGGCGGGGTCGACGATGACATCGACGCCTTCCAGTTCGCCAAGTTCCTTGATTTCCGCATTCGTGAACGCCGCCTGCGCCGGACCGCGACGTCCGAGCATGACGACTTCACGGACCTTGCTCTGGCGCAACGCTTCGAGGGCATAATCGGCAATATCGGTCTTTGCCAGTTTGTCGGGATTGGTCACCAGAATGCGCGTCACGTCAATCGCCACATTGCCATTGCCGACCACCACTGCGCGTTCGTGCGACAGATCGAACGTCATATTGACGTAATCGGGATGGCCGTTATACCAGCCGACAAACGCGGTCGCCGGGTAGCTGCCGATCAGGTCCTCGCCGGGAATGTTCATGCGCCGGTCGGCTGGCGCGCCGACCGCATACACAATCTGGTCGTAGAGTTGCTTCAGATCCTCGTGGGTGATATCCGTGCCGAAGGTGACATTGCCAAAGTAGCGCACCCGCGGATCAGCAGCGATCCGGTCGTAGATGCGCGTGACCGACTTGATTGACTGGTGATCGGGAGCGACGCCTTCACGCACCAGTCCATACGGCGTTGGAAAGCGATTGAACATGTCGATCAGACAGACGAGATTTGGCTGCTTGAGCAACGCCTCAGCAGCATAAAACCCGGCCGGGCCAGCGCCGATGATGGCAATGCGCACGGGGCGCCCCTCTGTTCCCAATTGTGCGTCCACGCTACATTCTCCCCTTTCTTCCAGAATTCAACGGTACAGGAACAGGCGCGGCTCAACACCCACCGGCGGCCGCGTCGTCGACGGTCGCGCGTCGTGATTGTGATGGAAGGAACAGGTAGCAGTGATTATACCACGGATGCGGAGGACGCTTGATCGCTCGTTTGGAGGGGAACGGAACGTCATCTCCTAAACGGGAGGCCAGGGAATGCTGCGCGCAGCGCCGGGATCGGGGTAGCAACCGGTTTCGATCAGGCGGTCGAGGCGGCGGCGGAAGGCGCGCACTTCTTCAGGGGCGAGCAACCCTTCGAGCGCGCGAATGAAGCGCCCGCCATTGCGTACATCTTCGCGCAGCGCGCGCAGATCTGCCATAATCTCTTCGCAGATCGGCTCACCGGCAAAGTCCCACAGCACCGTCCGCAATTTTGGCTCGGCGTGAAAACAGATGCCGTGGTCGATCGCCCAGAGTCGCCCATCTGTTCCTTTCAGGCAGTGACCACTCTTGCGGTCGGCGTTATTCGAGAGAATGTCGAAGGCGGCCAGGCGGGCAAGTTGATCCTCGTAGCCGCCTTCCTTCTGCATGGTGAACAGGTGCGCGTCCTGGTCGCAGTCGATATACAACTGCACTGAGCCGTATCCATACGGACCGTCGCGCAGGACGGTCGGCGGAACGAGCGACCAGCCGAGCGCTTCGCTGAGCAGGAATGCAGCCAGCTCACGCTGACACAGCGTCCCGCGCGGAAAATCCCACAGCGGTCGTTCGCCGCGGCGCGGCTTGTACACGGCAAGACCTTCCAGATCGCCGTCGCGCACGGTGACGAGCAGCGTGTAGTTGGTGCTCCAGGGCATCATCCCCTGGACCTCCATTTCGCCCTTTGCCAGCAGAGCCAGCACTTCGCCGACGCTCAACTCTTTGCTCATATCAGTTCATCTGTGGGCAGAAATGACCGCCAGGGTCGATCGGACGACCACAGTTGCCGCAGATCTTGCGCCCGCGCGCAACCACACTTGCCGCGTGCTCGCTCAGCGCGCGCATCTGCTGACGGGAAGCGCCAAAACGCGCTGTTGGCGGATCTTCGTCGCTGTCATCCTCACGATACCCCTGCATCACCAGGATGACCATATCGCGCTCGGCATCGTACCCGATCCCCATCTGGGCAATACGAAAACGCGGCTCAATCGGTTCTTCCAGGTTCATATCGCTCGCCAGCAAGAGATCATCGGAAGATGAGAGCAATGGATTCTTCTCCGCCAGTTCTTCGAGCAGGCGATCAATGGCCTGTGCGAGCGCACGAACCTGTTCCTTTTCCGCAATCAGCGACACCAACTCGCGCCCGCGGCGCGCCTGAATGTAGAAGACGCGCTGCCCCGGCGGACCGACTGCGCTCGCCGTGATGCGCGTCACCGGGTCGAGATCGTAGGTAAACTTCGCCATAGGAGTACGCCAGTACACTTCGTGACGCTACGCTGGTGAGGTCGCGCCAGTCACCTCAGCCGCTGGCGCAGCGACGCCATTCCCGGACGCCGCCTCCGGCGCCTGATCAGGCGAAGGCGCAGTCCCAGAGGCTGCGGGTTGAGCTTCTTCCGGCTTCGGCTTCAGATGCGCCAGCGAACCGGTATCGTTATACGCCAGCAACCGCGGTCCCATCCGGGTAAACCCAATTGCCGTCACCGAGCAGGTAGCGACTTCGAGCCGCTGAAACAGGTCAATATGAATGCCGATGTAGTACGCCGTCGCCAGGCGGATCACGTCGGCGTGCGAGACTACGGCAATCATCCCTTTTGGATGACGCGCGCGCAGAGCGTCGAGCGCAGCGACAATGCGCATCTGGGTTTCACCCAGCGTTTCGCCGTTCGGGAAGCGGGTGCCGCTGGGGTAGTGCTGAACGCCGGGCCACAATTCGTGCTTATACAGTTCTTTGAGTTCGGCGCCCTGCCACTCGCCGTAATCGACCTCTTGCAGCGCCTCGACCAGACGAATCGGCAGACCGCGCGGCGCAGCGATGGCTTCCGCCGTTTCGACCGTCCGATCCAGCGGGCTGGAGTACACCGCCTCAATCGGCAGGTCCGCCAGGCGCGCCGCCAG
>JANWXL010000032.1 GCA_025055265.1 Roseiflexus sp. | reverse complement strand
GCGGACAGGCTCCCTTTGGCCAGCAATTCGGTCAGGGTGGCGCGGTCCGGGTCAGTCAGCGTGAGGTGTTGTTTTTTCATACTGCCAGGGTACATCATTTCCGAGCTAAACGCAAGAAAACTTGCTTGACAGACTAATAAGTGGTCTGTAAAGCAAGTTTTCCGGTAATTTATCGGCTCAGTGCAGCGAAACCATCCCGCGTCCTGATGCCGTATGACCTTCGCCGCGCTCAAGGTCGCAAAAAGTCAGAAAACTTCGTTTACGGACTAATAAGTCGCGGGCTACGGTTGCGAAGCCCGCCTGCGCGGGCTGGACCGGGCGATACTGAATTATTTTCTCAAACTCCATAAGTCGCGGGCTACGGTTGCAAAGCCCGCCCGCGCGGGCTGGGCCGGGCGATACCGAATTATTTTCTCAAACACCATACACCGCGGGTTATGGTTGCCAAGCCCGCCTGCGCGGGCTGGACCGGGCGACACCGAATTACTTTCTCAAACACCATACACCGCGGGCTATGGTTGCCAAGCCCGCCTGCGCGGGCTTGACTGGACGATACGGGATTATTCTCTCAAACATGACAAACACGTTGTAGCGCATGATTTTCGCTCTCCTGCGTAATGACTGCCTGGTTGCTGCTGCGATCTTTGCCGCGCTGCTGTCCCTTTATGTGCTGACCCTGACACAGGTTCATACGTTCGATGCGCTGTCGTATGTCATGAGCGTCGAGCGCAAGCCGTGGACGGAGCTGTTCCATCCGCACCACCTGGCGTATGGTCCGTTCGGTTCGTGGATGCTGGCGTTGAGCCGCACACTGGGGTACGATGGCGGCGCGGCGCTGCTGATGCAACTGGTGAATGCCGTGGCAGGCGCTTCGGGAGCAGCGCTCTTCTATCTGACTATCCGCACGGCGACCGGGCGCACCGACGTGGCGCTGCCAGTGACATTAGTGCTCGGTGCAGCGTATGCCTGGTGGTACTACGCCGTCGAAATCGAGGTGTACACCCTTGCCGCGCTCTTTCTGATCGCCTGCCTGGCGCTGATGACGCGCCAGACGCCCTGGACGGCGCAGCGCTGCCTGGCGCTGGGGATCGCTCAGGGTGGCGCAGTGCTGTTCCATCAGACAAATGTGCTGCTCTGTGTCCCGGTTGCGCTGAGTGCGCTGGCAGATCTGCGCACAATCGGGAGTGATCACGGCTGGCGCGCAGCCGTCGGTCGCTGGGCAGGCTACGCAGTCGCGCTGGGGCTGATTGTGGCGTTGCCCTACCTGTACGTGATGCTTGTCGTCAGCAACTTTCGCACCGTGGCAGAGATGCTGGCATGGCTCACAGAATATGCGCGCGCCGGCTGGTGGGGTGGTCCATTGACCGGCGACACCCTGACCCGCCTCGGCGTGGGTCTGAGCGACGCCCTGGCGCAACCGGGAGGCCACTGGTTCTATCTGGCGCTCGGCGGAATAGCGGCGTGGGCAGGGTGGCGATTCGACCGACCCCTGGCTGACGGACAGAGCCGTGCACAGGGCGCTCGTGTTGCGCTGGCGCCGCTGATCGCCTGGATCGCAACGTATGGCGCATTTTTCGCATGGTGGGAGCCGGATAATATCGAGTTCTGGATCGCCAGCCTGCCGCCAGCCTGTCTGCTGTTTGCCATAGCGCTCGCGCGGGCGCGTCCCTGGAGCATGCCGGTCTGGACATCCCTGGCGATTGTTGGAGTCCTCGCGTGGGTCAACTACGGTTCAATCGCCCGTCGCGGCGATCCGGCGACCGACCTGCAACGCCTGATCGCGCGTGAGCTGGCGACGCGCAGCGATCCCGCCGATCTGCTGATTGTTCCTGATGGGTTGCAGGAACTCTACCTGCCGTACTACGAGCGTCGCGAGAACTTTCTGTCACTCAACCAGGCGCTGTTTGACAGCGGCGGATCATGGGACGGCGCCTGTGCAGCAATCCGCAACCGGATTGCAGTTGCGCAGCGCGCCGGTGCAGCGGTAATCATCGCCGATGAAGCGATCCATCCGCCGCCGCGGGTGCTGAACCGTCACGGGATTACGCAACCTCAGGTAGATGCGTGCTTCGCACCGTACCACGAGGCGTTGACCGACCTCGCCTTCGCCGAACCGCTTCCCCCCTACTGGCGGTTGCCGTCTGCAACCGAGATAGCGCGGACGGGCGGATGGACCTTCAAGCGAGACGCCATGGGCTGGCAGGCATTCAACGTCACCGATGAACGCCTCGATGGGGGATGGCGTTTTCAGCCCGGCCTCGACCCGGCGCTGCTCAGCCCGCTCCTGCATCTCGATGCCCGCCAGGTGACAGCCATTGAGATTCGGATGGCGAACGGCACGCGCGCCCGCGATGCGCAACTCTTCTACGCTGGCGCTGACGGTGCGTTGACCGAGGAGCGGTCAGTGCGCTGGAAACTGGCAGATACGACTGATGCCGTAACCTACACCATCGATCTGCGGGAGGCGCCAGGGTGGAATGGCATCATCACACGCCTGCGGATCGATCCCGTGGGAATTGGCGACGGTGGTGAGATTCGTATCGAATGGGTGCGGCTGCGTCAATGACAGGTGACGAGTGATGAGCGCCAACGCAGGCATCAGCGCGCACGCCGGGTGCGCCAGACGATCAGCGCAATCACGGCGGCGATGATCGGAATGCCGGCAAGCCAGTAGGGAAACAGCGGCGCCGCACCGCCGGGCATCACACCGCGTCGTCCGCCCCAGGGCGTCACTGTCGGCGTGGGAACCGCGTCCTGCGCCAGGACCTCTATCGGCATCAGCGTCCAGATCAGCCCGGCAATCAGAACGACCAGCACAACGTGCTGGCAGAGACGTAGCAGCGCTATGTCTCCGCCAGGGCATCGATGGTGAAATATGGCTTCATCTCTACGACCGATCATGGGAAATCTCTCCGGTTACCGCCGCTGACCATTCGGTTGCGGGCTGATTATGGGTTCGGAAGACGGCGGATCGAGACGCGGCGGGAGCGGCGGCATGCCCTGCTGACAGCCGCGCGGCAGGGGATCGGGCGGGGTGACGCCAAAATACGCCTGCATGATCTGTGTCACCGCTGGCACCGCAATCGTGGCCGAACCATCGTTCATATCGCCAGCCCCTTCGACCAGCACGAGCACTTCGATTTCCGGGTCTTCGTAGGGCGCAAAGCCGACGAACCAGGCATGGCTCTGGCGCACCTCACGTGTTCCTCTGCCATCAGGACCGGGAATAGTGATCAGCGGACCGAACTCGGCAGTGCCAGTCTTACCGGCGATGCTCAATCCTGAACACTGATCGCGCGCAGCAATATTTGGTCCTTCGGTGACCGACAGGCGCAACCCTTCGCGCACAACCTGGAGATGCTTCGGATCGACAGGAATGCGGCGGATCAGCTCTGGCTGAATCTCGCGGATCACATTCCCGTTGGCATCGGTAATAGCGCGGACAATCTGCGGGCGGTAGAGCAACCCATCGTTGGCGATTGCGGCTGACGCCATAACCAGTTGCAGCGGGGTCACTTCCAGATTACCCTGCCCGATGGCGGCATTGTACGTATCGCCCGTCGTCCATGCCGAACGCAGCACCCGCTGCTTCCAGGCAGGCGTCGGCACACGGCCGGCCTCCTCACCCCGCAGACGCACGCCGGTCGGCTCGCCAAATCCGAACCAGCCCAGCCCCTCCGCCAGCGCAGCGATCCCCAATCCTTTCTCAATAATCTGATCTTCCGGCTTCAGATTGATCACATTCTCGCGGTTGCCGCCCGCCACCGACATAAAGAAGACGTTCGACGACACCTTCAGCGCCTGACGCACGTCGATCCTGCCATTGTCGCGCAACGAGGCATTGACATACTGGTAGACGACGCCAGGCATATACTGGTCCTCGACCAGCAATTTGCCCGGATCGCGGATTTGCGTGTCAGCCGTAATGACCCCCTTCTGAAGCGCAATGGCGGCATCGAACTGTTTGAGGGTCGAACCAGGCGGATACTGACCGCTAATCGCGCGGTTTGTTTGCAGCGACAAACGCGCCAGTTCTTTCTGCTTTTCCGGATCGCCGGGAAAGAACAATTCCTGAAGTTCGGCGCTGCGCGCCGGATCCCAGATATTGTTGTCGTAAGCGGGCCAGTTGACCATCGCCAGGATGCGTCCGGTCTTCACCTCAACCACAATCGCCACGCCGCTGCGAATAGGATCGTAATTGCGCTTATAGGCGAAGCGGTCAGGCATCGTTTGCCGTCGGCGCTCACTTTCGTCGATCCAGTTGCGCAGGATGATTTCCGCCTGGCGTTGCAATTGCACATCGATCGTCAACACCAGGTTATACCCATCGCGCGGCGCCTTGATCGTCTGCGGCGGACGCACCAGGCGACCAAGCGCATCGACCAGCACTTCCTGCATCCCGAGTTGCCCGCGCAACTCCTCTTCATAACTGGCTTCGACGCCAAACTTGCCGATGCGGTCATCGGGCAGATAGCGCGGCAATCCTAATTCGTAGGGATTGATCTGTTTTTGAATGATGCCACATTCAATTGAGTTGCCAATCGACTCGAGCAGGCCGCTCATCCAGGAACGCGCCGGGTTCTGGCGCACCAGTTCGCACTGATTCACCCGACCGATGTACCCCAGAATGTAGGACAGCGATGGCGTTTCGGCGCTCAGCGGATACCGCCGGCGGTAATCCTGCTCAATGACCACGCCCGGCAGACTGGCGGCGTTTTCGATCAACGCCAGCGCGACGGCATGGGGAATATCCTCGCGGATAGTCAGCGTCTGATACCCTGGAATGTTGGCCCGTTCAACCATAGCGGCAATTGGATTCTCCAGGGTCAATACATCACTGTACGCCGTTGACAGGCGCAACGCATTCAGAGCTGAGGAAGGCGACGCTTCGACACGCAGCCACGAAACCGGTGTTCCGAGCGCTGCGATCGCCTGATCGCCAGCTATCCGCGCCAGGTCTTCACGCAGCGTTGGGTTGAATTGGAGCGCCGTCGCTGGTGAAATTGTCAGCGTCGCTGTCAGCGGCGAGGATGCAGGCGCGGAAGCGCTGTCGAGCATCGCAGACTGTGTGTCGACCTCAATCAGAGGACCATAACGAGTTGTGAGATCGTTAATCGCCGCACGCTGGTCGGGTGTCAGCGCCAGGGTCGCCTTCAGCGGCGGTTCGACGCGCTGTGCGCGTGCGACAGCGTCGGCGCCGAGACCCTGGATCAGATCGCCGCGCAGCACCGGGTCGCGGTCGAGTGCAGTTGCGGGGGAGACGATCAGGGTGCTGGTGATGCCGATCGCCTGGCTGAGATGCGCCAACACCTCCGCGCGTGATGCGGGATCAGCGGGAAGATCGGCGGGACGGATGGCGACTGCATAGATGGGGACTGTTTGCGCGAGCAACGTTCGCCCATCGCTGGCGAAAATCTCGCCGCGCATCGGGCGTGTTGGCAGGTAGCGCATAACGCGCACCTCGGTGGTGTAGCGGAACTGATCCGCCTGCGCCTCCACCAGTTGTAACTGATAGAGCCGCCCGATGAGGATGGCGAAGATCAGGATAACGGTTATCTGAAGACCGAGGATACGGCTGATTCTCATGGGTATCATCCGTGTCGCAGCGCCGCACTTGGGCGCGGCGGCGCCGCGCCCCTACCATCCGCACCGCCGCCGTATTTGGGCGCGGCAGCGCCGCACTGGGGCGCGGCAGCGCCGCACTGGGGCGCGGCGGCGCCGCGCCCCTACCATCCGCACCGCCGCCGTATTTGGGCGCGGCGCCGCCCCATCGGGCGCGGCAGCGCCGCACTGGGGCGCGGCAGCGCCGCACTGGGGCGCGGCAGCGCCGGGCCCCTACCATCCGCACCGCCCCATCGGGCGCGGCGGCGCCCCGCCCCGACCAAACCCACCCCCCCCCGTTTTGGGCGCGCCGCCCCCCCCACGGGGGCGGCGGCGCCGCGCCCCAACCCAACCCACCCCCCCCACCGGGTGGGCAGCGCCGCCCCCCCACCCTCCC
>JANWXL010000564.1 GCA_025055265.1 Roseiflexus sp. | reverse complement strand
CGACCGCACCCGCACCGCGCAGACGTTCGACCTGGTCGGCGCGGCGCTGCTGGGCATCGGGCTGCTGCTCGTGCTGCTGGCGCTGACCGAGGGGCAGGTGTGGGGCTTCAACGACTGGCGCACGCTCACGGCGCTGGGGAGCGGCAGTGCGCTGCTCGTCAGCTTTGTATGGTGGGAATACCGCGCCGAAGCGCCGATGATCGACCTGCGCCTGTTCCGCACGCCGTCCTTCAGTTTCAGTCTGATGGCCGCATTTCTGATCTTCCTGGCGGGCGCGTTCAATTTCCTCCTGATCCCCTACTACCTCCAGAAGGCGCTCGGCTACTCGCCGCAGACCACGGGGTTGACCCTGATCGCCTCGCCGCTGGTGCTCTCGCTCGTATCGCCGATCAGCGGGCGACTGTCGGACCGGTTCGGCGCGCGCTGGCTGGGGATCATCGGGCTGGCGCTGACCACCGCCGCGCTGCTGAGCATGGCGACGCTGACCACCGAGAGCACGCAGATGGATGTGGTGCTGCGCCTGATGCTGATCGGCGCCGGGTTTGGGCTGTTCCAGTCGCCAAACAACAGCCTGATCATGGGAAGCGTGCCACGCGCGAACCTGGGAGTCGCTGGAAGCCTGCTGGCGGTGATGCGCACCCTGGGGCAGACAACCGGCGTCGCCATTGCTGGCGCAATCTGGGCAACGCGCGTGGTTGCGGCTGCCGGGCAGCAATACGAACCGGTGACCGCCGCGCCGCCATTTGCGCTGGTGGCTGGCATGCACGACGCCATGCTGGTCGCGGCGTTTCTCTCAGCCATCGCAATTGTGCCAACTCTGGTGCGCGGGCAGCCGTCGGGGGAACAGCAGCGCGAAGCGGTGCAACAGGCAAAAGCGGGGGGGTGAGTTGCGTTCAGGTAGCGCTTTTCAAGCGTGAGGGGCTCAAACAGTCGCTCACAAAGGCGCGAAGGTGCAGAGATGCCGCGTCTAACCCAAAACCTTCCAAACGCGGACAGGAAGCGCGAGTCACAGGGGATGGCGCTCGGGTTGAGCTATGACGGGGAACAGTAATAGCGTGCGGACCAATAGTCCGCGTTTCAGCCGCAGCGCAAATCAGCGTCGGCTGGAAGCGCTGGCTATGCTGGCGCTTACTCTCGGGAAAAACGAACCTGTCTTTCCGTTACCACCACGAATTGGTTCGCCAACTGCTCCGCATAAGCTGCAAGCAAGCGGCGGAGAGCTGCAATCTTATTCATTGCCCATTCATCTTCCAGGCGTAGAAGTATAACACCCTTATGCGGGCGCCTCTCTCGGTGTACTTTCTCGCCAAAGTCTTTGTCATTCGTGATCAGAATCCAATCCTCTCCATAGGCTTTTGCAATCACGTCATCGTCGTCCATGCCGCGTGCTTCATCGTACACTGAGAAAACTTCGTGCTTCTGTTCGCGCAACCAGCGTGCTACTGCTGGACCCGTGCATTCATCAACGAGAAAGCGCATTTATGCTGGCTCTCCTAGTGGCATAAATGATGTGCTTGCTAAAGCTTTCGTGGCAAACAGCAAGCACGCCTGAATGTCTTCAGGAGTTAGCCCTTCGTATTCTTCCAGAATTTCGGGAATGGCTGCGCCGTGAGCCAGCAGATTAAGGATATATTCTACTGTCAACCGTGTTCCCCTAATCACGGGCTTTCCCCCCATAACTTTGGGGTTGAGCGTAATACGTTCAAGCAGTTGCTGTTCTGTCATTGTCTTATCTCCTCGTCGTGAGTCCCTGATGTTCCAAAGGCGCCCCCGCCTGACTGCTCATTAGATGGCTTCCGCCTGACCGCCTGAAACGCTGCATTATGCGGAAACATTCCGTATAATCTCCCTCTGAAGGATACATCGCGGAACGCTGGCGCTGGCAATCCGGCATACTCGCCGCACGTCGTGCGTCTTCTGACATCCGCTCAATTGTATTCTTCTGCGATCCGGCTGTCAATGAGGTCGTTTCCTGTGCACTCCCCTGAGCTCTTCGACCATGCGGCGCCAGCGCAGGGATAAGGGCAGTCAGAACACAATCCCCTTATGGCTGAGGCGTTTTCATATCGCCTTTTGACCAGGCGACGAGGTATTGGTAGGGGGGAATTTGCCCTCTCCGGGTTTTCCAATCGTCCGGCGTGGTCGGATAGGAAATGCCGAAATGAAGGTGCGGCGGTGTTGACCGGGCATTACCGCTGTTCCCCGTATAACCCAAGACCTGCCCCGCTGAAACTCGGACGCCTGGAGCAATGCCTTCCGCTATTGCGGAGAGGTGAGAACCATAGTATCTCCAGCCGTCATCGCCGATAACGGCAACCGATAGACCGCCGCGAAATTCTGGTCGATCAGTTTTAGGGTTCCATTCATCGGTATAACTCACGAAGTCGACCACACCGTCTATTGGCGCCACAAATTCGCTGCCTGGAGGGCAGAAGATGTCCGTTGCGGGATAACCGTGATGGTAAGGTCCGTAACTGACTCTCGTCGCTCTTACAGGAAAGACATATGTGAACTTTCTATCGACTGCGTTTTCAGAAGGCGACCTGGTTGATTGTGTGAGTTGAGCAGCAGTGGCTGTTACAACGAGAATAATATCCTCCTTTGAGAGTGGAGTGAGGGTAGGAGGAATTTCTTGTTGAAGCGCAGCGTCAGTCGCAGATAAGTCGATTGTCCGGGATGGTTTCATTGGAATGAGCGTCGCCTGAGCCAGCGTGGTCTGAGCAGGGCTATCAACACGATGAACGTTGACCACGGGTGAGGTGTGGACCTGCTGATGCTCTGAAGGGGTTGCTGTCTGGCTGATTGCAGTTGGTCCAGGGGCAGTGAGTGAGAATGACCAGATTGAGACAATGCCAACAAACAAAAATGAAAAAGAGAAGAAAACGATCCAGATCTGATCAGATGGTCTTTGCGGATGAGAACTCATTGGATCCTCTCTCTGCCGATGACCACGATTTCACTGATAGCAGCGAAATCCCTCCCTCCGTGATCGGTTGTTTCTGCGATGGTGATCCGAATAAAAGTCGTCTCTATCGGGACACTGAGCGTCTTATATTGCATTTCTCGTTTGTCATCAAACGTTGCGCGGGCAATCGCACCATCGCTGAATTCAATCACAACTTGTCTTACCCGCCGATTCTGAGAAAAGCGATCCGTCCCGTCATAAGGGTCTGTCTTCGCGTATCCGGGGATCAGTCCAATGCTGGAAACCAGTGTCGGCGCAGCAAACTCCAACAGGATAAAATCGCCAATGCCGGATCCAGGCACTCTCCGGGCTGTTGCGTCTTGACCGTCCACTGCATTTTGGGGTTCAAACGTCGTGCGGTTGCCCTGACTGTCGAATCCAGGAGGAGCGTGTGCGCTTGCACTGACCTTAACTGGAAGTATTTGCTGCTCTGCGCCGTACACGGCGCTCTCTGCGGTGGGCGTTGCCCCGTCTGCCGCTGAGCCGGGCGGATTGGTTTCTGGTGTGACGCTTATGGCGCTCTCTGCGATGGACGTTGCCCCGTCTGCCGCTGTGTCGGGCGAATTGGCTTCCGGCGTGACACTTATAGCGCTCGCTCTGGGAGGAGGGGGCACGCCCGCACCAATGCTGAGCGGATTCATCTGCGGTTTCGCGCC
>JANWXL010000505.1 GCA_025055265.1 Roseiflexus sp. | reverse complement strand
GGCTTCTTCTCCGGGACTTCTCATCATCATCGACGAAACCGAGCGGTTGAGTCAGGCGCGTGTGGCGCAAGCCGCTGCGCCCCTGTTGCAGCGCGGCGCCACCGTTGCGATCTTTATCGTCGAGCGTGGTGATAACAATGGCAACGACATGACCATCCACCTGTCAAACGCCGGTCTACGCGGTTACGATCGGATTGTCCCAAACGCTCTGGCGATCTATGTCAGTTACGAACCGCGCTATTCCGAACTGCGCGCCGGGAGCAACTGGAGCGCTGCGCTCTCGCAGGACGTCCTGCACACTATTCGCACTGAGGCGCTCAATCCTGCGCTGCGCAACGGCAATGTCACCGATGGCGTGGTCGAAACGCTCAAACGCTTTGAGTCTACCCTGGTATGGCGGAGTATACGTCTGCCACATCTCTATGACATAGCGCTCACGATCGGAATACTCTTCCTCATAGCATGCCCCGTCCTCGCAGTGCGCTATATGTTGTTGAGAAGTTCCAGGCCCTCTTATCATACATCATCATTGCAATCCGGCTCGTCGCGCGATTCGTGGTCGGGAGCTTCAAGCGGTTCTTCCTCGTGGTCAGTGTCGAGCTCGTCGGGATGGTCAGGATCGGACTCGTCGGGGTGGTCAGGATCGGACTCGTCAAGCAGCGGTTGGAGCGATAGTTCGAGCAGCAGCGGCGGATCGTGGTGAGCTATTCGAATGCAGAGGGGCAGGCTTCGTTATCTGGCAGTAGCGAACGTGTGAGCATAAGCAACGTCACCCCTGCTCATGACAGGGGTGACGCAAACCACAACGCTGCTCCTCCCGCCACCATAAGCGTCGCTCCGCAGAAGTCCGCCGCTGGTCTTACGCTGGCTCGAGGCCTGCCACAGAGCGACATTTGCCGGATCAAACCTGCGCTTCAGCGTGTCAGGTACGGAAGAAATCAATCACCGACCCGCGATCCTCTTCGCTTGGCATGATCTCGACAAACGTAATGCGCCACCAGGGGAAGATGACGCTCTGAACGCCAGGCGCCAGGTAGGGTACGTCTTTGCCGTCGCGTTTGCGCATATTTGTGACCTTGATGAACATGTCGCCTGGCTGCGGTTCCTGATCGATATCCGCCAGAACCGGGTCTTCGCCTGCAATGTGTAAAATGACGGTTCTTGCCACGTTTGGCTCCTTTCAGCGCTGACGGTTGCGGATTTCCAGACGCAACAACAGGGTTCCACACATGATCTCATCGCCATGCTGCAGCGGCGTCGCGCGCATCGGTTCAATCTGGCGACCATTGACGAAGGTGCCGTTGGCGCTGCCAAGATCCTCGACGCGATACGTTCCATCCCGATACGAAAGGATGGCGTGGCGACGTGAGACGCCTGCATCGTACCCGCCGAACGGACCAAGATCGATATCGGGTATAATGCCGCGCGTCGGGTCTGCGCGTCCGATGAGCGCCTCGTCGCTCAGATCGACCTCGATCCGGCGGCGACTGCTCACCACCACCAGCGTGACCATAGGCGCGGACTGCGGCTCGCCTGCTGGCAGCGGACCAGAAACTGGCAGGGGATCATGGCTTTCGATAGCGCTGACATTGAGTTCGCGCGTTGATTCAGGCGGACCGGCGTTGATCAAATCTGCGCCGCACTCAATGCAGAAAATTGTGCCATCGAGTTGTCTGGCTGAGCAGTTTGGGCAGACAATCATAGGCGGATAATCACTGTTGCACTACGGGAACATCCTGCGCATCCACACATTATGTCGTCGTCTCACGTTCATCGCTGGCAACCGGTCCTATCAGACCGCGCGTGCCGAAGCGGATGCGCTTACGTCCCTCTTCACTCACTGTACCGTTGCGCAGGATGCGGGTCGCTTCCTGTTGCAGCGTCTGTGCCAGCGCTGCATCGCCGACATTGAGCATCCGTGTTCCGGCCATTTGTAAGCGCTCGCTTGCCTCCTCGAACCGTCCTTCCGCTGCGTGCTTCCAGGCGCTGGCCTGCAGCCGGTATGCCACCAGGCGCTCCAGCCAGTGTTTGACAGTGGCATCGACGTGATAGGCGACTTCTTCCGCCGGGCGCAGACTGACGCGCACCAGGAGTTCACGGGTCTGATCACGCAGATTCGCACCTGGAAGATGGTACCGCAGGGTCAATTTCAGCACCGGGTGGTCGCCGACTGGCAAAGGCGGCACGACGACTTCGAGCAGAAATCCCTGAACGCCGGTATCGGGCCAGTCTCCCAGATTAGCGGCCCAGCGACGTTCCGCTTCTTCGACGATCGTGATTGGAGCGATAAATGGGCGCACCTGATCGAGCGAACGCAGCAGCGCACCGGGGCGCGTCTCGACTGACAGTTGCACCTGTTGGGCAAAGATGGCGTGGAGACGTTTCACCTCATCGGCGAAGACCTTGACGACATCCTGCGCAGTGGTGATGTACTGCGCACGACTGTTTTCACTGGCGGTCATCGTTTCAAGCAGGTCCTCGTTCCACTCCGTCCCGATCCCAAGCGCCGTCAACCCAATGCCGCGCGACTGTCCACGGCGAGCGATCTCGACACACCGACTCTCGTCGCCATAGGTGCGGCCGTCGGTCAGCAGAATGATTCGGCTGATGCCGCGCGTCAGGAATGGTCGCTGCACTTCCTGAAGCGCGAGCGCCATACCCTGCGCCATTTCGGTGCCGCCAGCTGCGTCGATCTGCGCAATCGCCGCTTTCAGATCAGCCTTTTTGATAGCGCGTTGCGCTGGAATGACGACATCCGCACGATCATTGAAGACCACCAGCGAGAAATAATCATCCGGACCCAACTGGTCCACGATCCGCGCCGCAGCGTCCTTCACTTGCGTCAGACGTTCGCCGCGCATCGACGAACTGCGGTCGATCACCAGGCAGAGATTGAGCGGCAGTTGGGGCAGTTGCTGCACCAGCCCTTCGGCGTGCGCTTCCAGGAGGACATAGATCAACTGCGGCTCATCACCGACTGCCAGTGTGGTTCGACTCAGGGTCTGTTGCAGGTGAATGCCTGGCGCCATTGTCGTACTGCCAATCCTTAACAGATACACGGACACACTACCACGGACATGGCAGTGTTGACAATAGGAAATAAGGCCGCCTTGCCCTGGACTAACCGAGCCGGACCAGGACGGCTGAAATGTTATCCGGTCCGCCAGCGCGATTGGCAGCATCGACCAGGGCGCGCACTGCGCGTTGTGGACTATCAATCGTCCGCACAATGCTCACCATGGTGGTCTCCTCCACGTATCCCCACAGCCCGTCGCTGGCAAGGAGGAGGTGGGTAGCATCGCCTATTGGCTGAAAGACCAGATCGACCGCAATCTCCGGGTGTTGCCCGACGGTGCGGTACAGGTGCGAGCGCAGCGGATGATCACGCGCCTCGTCCGGGTTGAGCTGCCCCATTTCGATCAGCCGTCCGACTGCCGAGTGATCGGTCGTCAACTGATGGATGCCGTTGGCGTCGATGAGATACGCGCGCGTATCGCCGACATGACCGATATAGAGCGACCGTCCCAGCAACAGCGCTGCAGTGCATGTCGTCCCCATATCCGATCCGGTCAATCGGGCATGCTCCCAGATGGCGCGGTTGGCTTCCTGCACGGCTTCGACCATCAATGCCTGGAGTGAGACGTTGATCGTCCCCTCAATTGCCGGGACGAGCAGATCGGCAATAATGCGTCGAGCGACGGCAGCAATTGCCATGCGACTGGCAATCTCGCCGCCTTCGTGCCCGCCCATCCCATCGGCGACGACGAACAGTCCCAGGGTGGCATCGCCCGTCTCGCGAGGAATGCTGCTCACCAGCGTGTAGATCGAGTCTTGATTCGTCTCCCGCACCTGACCGATGTGCCGCAGCGCAGCGGCGACGATCGCTGGCGGCGGCGGCGGAGTTTCGCGTTGCGTCGTATCATCGTCGAGCGGTTCGGTCTCGCCAGGTCTGCGGTCGGTCGCATCCGCCTGTGCGATCACTGAGCGCGTATCAAGCGGGCGGGTGCCATCGTTCTCAGCGTCTTCGCCGGACCACCATGCCGTGTCAGGTTGATCGGGCGCTGGCGCAGATGGTTGTTCGGGCGGCGGGGTTTCGCTCATGGATTGTCTGCCTTCAGGAGAGAGCGCTATGTCATGTGAGTGTCCATTAATAGCGCGCCTGCTGCGTGCTATGCGCGTAGTGCGTACAGGGCATGATCGAGTGATCCGATATAGACCACGCCCTCACTGATTGCTGGTGATGATACCACCGGTCCCTGCGTCTCATAGCGCCAGATCAAGGCGCCATTCGCAGCGTCGAGACAGTAGACGCACCCGTCGGCGGCGCCAAAGTAGACCCGTCCCTGCTCGACTCGTGGCGATGAAGTGATCTGACTGCCGGTGTCGTACTTCCAGGCAAGTTTGCCGTTCTTCACTTCAATGGCATACAGGTTGCCATCAACACTGCCGACGAAGACGCGCGTGCCGAAGACGAACGGCGACGAATTGACATAATGATTTGTGCGATACTTCCACACGGGCCATCCGCCTTCGCTATCGAGCGCGTAGAGGGTGTTGTCCATCGAGCCGACGATCACCATATTCTCGGCGAATGCGGGGGATGAAATAACGGGCTGTTGTGTGCGCTGCTTCCAGCGGACGCCGCCATTTTTGATATTCAGGGCGTAGACGAAGCCATCGCCGCCGCCGAAGTAGACCGACTCTCTTGCAATGCATGCCGAGGAACGGATTGGCATCCAGGTGCGATACTTCCAGATCTGCGCGCCGCGCAACCCATCGATCGCGTAGAAGTGCTGATCGTCCGATCCAATAAAGATAACGCGATCCAGCACACGCGGCGATGAGCGCACCGGCTTGCCCGTGCGAAACGTCCAGCGCAGCGCGCCGCGGCGAACGTCGCAGGCGTAGACGGCGCCATCCTCCGAGCCGACAATCACAATATCGTTCCACACAGCAGGCGATGACGAAATGCCTCCCTCGGTGGCATATTTCCAGCGAAACTCGCCGCGACCAGCATCGACGGCGTACAGGTTTGTGTCGTAGCACCCGACGAAGACCATGCCGTGACTGACGCATGGCGAGGATCGCACTTCGTCTTCGCAGACGAAGCGCCAGACCAGTTCGGTGGTGGCAGCGTTGTTGACGCGCGGCAACGCGGCTTTCCCCGCCGCTGCCGATCCTCCGCCCTTCCCGGAGCGCAGCGTCGGCGTCTGGAGCAGCGCCAAGCGCATCTCTTCCGCCGACGCCCAGCGCGTTTTCATATCATAAGACAGCGCCTTTTCGATCACTGCGGCGAGTTCGGGCGAGACCTGCGGATTCAACTGACGCAGCGGGCGTTCATGGAATGTGAAGGGCGTCTCGGTGCGCGGGTCGCTGGCAGTCAGCAAATGGTGGAGCGTTGCGCCAAGCGCATAGAGGTCGCTCTGCGGCTCGGCGACGCCTTTGTACTGTTCTGGCGGCGAATATCCTTCCGTGCCGATGACGGTGCCGCGCGTGCGCACCAGGCTGCGGGCGATGCCGAAGTCGATCAGGACGATCCGATCATCGGGCGTTACCATCACATTCGACGGTTTCATGTCACGAAAGACGATCGGTTCTGGTTTCTGGTTGTGCAGGTACGATAGCACTTCGCACAATTGCACCGCCCAACGCGCCACCCGTTCTTCGGGCAACGGACCTTTCGCTTCGTCGAGAACGGTTTCCAGGTCCTTCCCCTGGATCAACTCCAGAATCAGATAGACTCGACCATTCTCCTCAAAAAAGTCAAAGACCTTGGGAATGGCGGGGTGCTGCAGGGTGGCCAGCAGCCCGGCTTCGCGCTCGAAGTTCTTGAGGTTGAGCAGCCGCGTATTCGAGTCCGGCGCGCTCTGATACATCTCTTTGATGGCGCAAGGGCGGATGACATCTTTGAAGCGCAGGTCGCGTCCGCGGTAGACGACGCTCATTCCGCCAACGCCCAGCGTCCCTTCGATGACGTAGCGCCCTTGCAGGATGACGCCAGGCTGCATCACTGGCGCAGCAGCGCGCGCTCTGGCGCCAGGTGTTGCCGTTCCTTGCGGGTCCGACCCGGCATTCGACGATGACGAGTTGAGATCGATGCCTTTGGTAGTGCCGGGTTTTTTGATCAACGCCATACCATGTCCTCCGCAGCGAGCCAGAACGAGGCATTGTAACTTGAACGAGGCGCGCCTGGCAGAGCGAATACGCGCTCGACCGGTTAATCTCCTGATATTATACAGGACAGATGCAGGAATGTGCGAGTCGGCGCATCCGGCAGAGACACGCTGTCGCTTACGCCTGCTATTATAGGTCTTCCTGGTATGCGAATCAACCATCACTTCGGTTGAACGGCATGCACGCCTGTGCTATGATGAGAACAGGACGGTCAGGAGTGAGGAGTGAGGCATGGAACGCGACAGTGGCGATCCCTTCGAACCGCGCACGCCCCGATCGCTGCGCCGGGAGCAGCGCGACACCGAACGACTGAACTTCGATGACCACGCTGAGCCATTGAATCGGGAATGGCGTCGCGCCAGGATCTCCAGGCGACCATCGCGCAGCGGTGCGTCCTTTTCTCAGGAACTGATCCTCTGGCTCCAGAACGATGGGTGGAAGTTCGTGCTGGCAGCCATTGCAATTGTGCTGGCGGGGGTCGTCCTCTTTATGCTGAGTCAGGCGGGTTCGCCTGAACCTCTGCCTCCTCGCAATGTCGCATCCGAACCCCAACCGCAAATTGTGTTGACTCCGCTGCCCGAGCAGCCGACCGTCACGCCCGCTCCGCTCACCTCGACTATCGCGTTGACGCCGACCACGCAGGTCAATGTGCAGTTGCGCGTTCAGGGCACTGGCGCACTCGGTCTTTTTCTGCGGCCAGCGCCAAATCTCAACAACACTCCAATCAAAACTCTGCCAGAAGGCACAATCGTGACGGTTGTCGGTGAAGACTCAGTGCAACCGGATCGCGTATGGAAACGAGTGCGCGACCCGGAAGGCGCTGAGGGATGGGCTGCGGCGGACTATCTCGTTCCGGTGACGCCTTAGCGGGTTTCTCAGAGAGGTTGACGCAAAGGTGTGAAGACGCAGAGGTGTGGAGATATTGCTTGCGAGGCTTCGCGTCGTTGCGTCAATCATTTTGAGAAATGCTGCAGACGCCCTGCCACAGGCGTCCCTGTTCCGGCGGACGCCGTCCATCGAGGAGCACATACGGCGCTGCCCACGCGGTGACCACGCCGAGGCGCGCCAGGTGCTCCAGGTCGCGCAGGCGCGTCTCGCGCCGCGCAGCGATGATCCGGTCGGCGGAGCGCGGACCGATGCCGGGGATGCGAAGCAGCAGGCGTCGTGGCGCGTGGTTGATCTCGATCGGCTCGAAGAGATGGCGTTCCGCCCATGCCTGTTTCGGGGTCGTATCGCGCGGCAGCAAGCCATGCGCGTCGAACGGCAATTCGTCGACGGTGAACCCATAATCGCGCAGCATGAAATCCGCCTGATACAGGCGCAGTTCGCGCAGCGGGTCCTCGGCGGGCATGTCGGCGAACGGCGTGCGCTCGATAGGGCGGAAGGCGCTGAAGAATGCGCGGCGCAGATCGAGGTCGCGCCGGGCGCGCGCCGCCGTCTCGAGCAACTCACGGTCGCTTTCGCCCGCCGGACCGACGACGAACTGCGTCGTGAGGCTGCGGGCAGCGCGGCGTCCGGCGGCGCGCGCCCGGCGGATCAATTCGGCAGCCCACGCCATACGCCCCCACATGCTGCTGGCAAACTCTTTCTCCGGGGCGATCAGTGCCAGGCGCTCGGCGTTGGGCGCTTCCAGATTTAGCGAAACGCGATCTGCAAGTTCAACCGCCCGCTCAATATACTCGAACGAAGCGCCAGGGATCAATTTCAGGTGAATGTAGCCAGTGTACCCCTCTTTCAACCGCAGCCGCTCGACGGTCGCCAGCATCTTCTCCATTGTGGCGTTGGCATCCGGGACAATCCCTGAGGAGAGGAACAGTCCATCAACCTGTCGGGTGCGGTGCAGCGAGATGAACGTCGTCGCCAGTTCGTCAGGCTTGAACGTTGTGCGTGAGCGCCGTACCGCACACGAGGTGAAGCAGTAGCGGCACGCGAATCGACATGCGTTCGTCTGAAGCACCTTGAACAGACGCGCCGTCCCGCCGCCTTCTTTCCTGGCGGTGTAAATGAAACCGGTGGGGTGGCGGATGCCTTGTTGTACGCTCGTAACCGCGGGAACCGCCGTGGCTTCGACGTCCGCTTCAGCGCTGAGGATCGCAAGTTTCTGCTGCGCGTCAGGTTCGACGAAGATCAGAGGACTCATGAGGAGGGCTCAAAATATCTCGCCGCCGTACTCGTCGGCATAGGGCCCGGTGTTCTCGTCGTCGCCGCCAGGCGCATCTTCGGGCAGATCATCGTAGTCCATACCGCCTCCTTGGAGAACAGACCTCTGATCGCGGAAAGCAACAGACTTCACCGCCCCGGGCGGTCGGTTCTCACAGCAAGCAGGGCCAGACGTTCTTTTGCCATAGGATAGTGTACTCCAGTATAGCATACTTTTGCAAGCCCATGCGCACCTTTTCCAGAAAACGCAAGAGACGCCCTGGAAGGCGTCTCTCGATTGGATGAACTGGTGGGCGATACTGGACTCGAACCAGTGACCTCATCGGTGTGAACGATGCGCTCTAGCCAACTGAGCTAATCGCCCGGCATCCGAAAGTATACCATGGAGCGCCCCGAAGCGCAACTCCTCTGAATATAGTTTAAAAATCTGAACTTTTGTGAAGGGTTTGTAGCGCCTTTGTACGAAGGTTGCCCATGCGATTTATGGTATCCTGTTTCACAATGTATGACTCAACTTCATACCCGCAATGGAGGACGGCATGGCACGCCGGAGTGGCGGTATCAAGCGCAGTTCATGGGTGACCTTCCGCAGACGTTTGTTTCTGGTGCGCCAGTTGCTACGCGCGCCTGCGAGTGCGGAAGAGCTGATCACCAGAGTCCAGTCTGAACTCGGTGAGAATGGGTATCCCGCGAATGCGGCGGCAGCCCTCAAGCACGACCTGGACTCCCTCAAGGGCGAGTATGATTGCCGAATCGTCTACCGACGCGACCAGGGGAAGTATGTGATTATCGACCTTGGTGAGTTGGCGCTGCTCGACCCGCCGCATCAGAGCCTGGAGGCGCTGGCGCTGCTTGATGCGAGTTATCCGGCTGGATCAGGAAACCCCATGCACGCCAGCATCCGCGCCCTGCTCGATCAGGTCATCCTGATGCTGCCTCATCGGGCACAATCCCATCTGCAGATGCGCCGAAGCGCCACGCGCCAGAAGAGACCCGTCGGTCGCATCGACTCCAATGTGCTTGCAACAGTGCGTCAGGCGATCGAAGAGAAGCACGAACTTGTCTTTCGCTACTGGGGCTTGAGCGACGGCGAGGCGCCGCGGCGATATCGTGTCGCTCCCTACGGTATCTTCTTCCGTAACAATGGGCACACCTATCTCGATGCCACTCTGCTCGAGGTGCAACCGGCCGGATCTGAGCAATTGCTCACCCAGGTCAATTATCGGCTCGACCGGATCGTTCCTGGGACGGTGCAGGTTCTGCCGAACCCGCTGCCATCAGAGCGTCCGCAGGCGCGAACATTTACCTTGCGCTACTGGCTGCATCCCGAGATCGCTCAGGGAGGTGACGGGATACCGTTCTTTCCCAGTACACGGGTTGAGTATGGCGATGATGGGAGCGCGCTGGTGACCGCTACTGTTTCCAACCTGTCTGTTGCGCGCGATGTGCTGCTGCGGTATGGCGATCGATGTCGGGTGATCGAACCGTCTGAGTTGATTGATCTGATCCGTGAGACGGTTGACGCTATGGCTTCGCTTTATGGCAGCCCGGTCACCGTGCGTTGAGCGACCCTGTAGCCTCCCGCAGGTTTGTGGTTTTTGAATGATTATTCCGCTATCCGCCTACCCGCCTGGCGATTGGTGAACATTCACAAAATAATCTGGCATTCGCGCTGCGCCCGGCGGTTGATGGACTTTGAATAAATACTCCGCTATCCGCTCATCCGCCCGGCGCCTAAAGTCGCGGGCTACGGTTGCGAAGCCCGCCTGCGCGGGCTAGATCCGGCGATACCGGATTATTTTCTCAAAAACCATAAACCTGCGAGGGGTTTTTTACGTTCGCCCCAGCGTCGCTACCTCGGTGCGCAGCGTCCCTTCCGATACCGTTTCTCGCGTTGCACCGCGACTCAAACTCAACGGTCACGATTGAGAACCCCGGTGCGCGGCGTTCCTTCTGATACCGTTTCTCCCTGGGGCGTCGTGCCGAACAGGTTGCTGATCGTTGCTGCCGGATGCGGCAGCAGCGCCGCTGCCAGCACTTCATCGAGCGTTTCGACGGGCACGAAGGTCAGCGCCTCGCGCACATCAGGCGGCAGGTCATCCAGGTCCACTTCGTTGCGGCGCGGCAGGATAATGGTTCTGATGCCAGCGCGATGTGCACCGAGCACTTTTTCCTTGATGCCGCCAACGGGTAACACGCGCCCGCGCAGGGTGATTTCACCGGTCATTGCGACATCGTCGCGCACCAGACGGCCGGTGGCCGCAGAGGCAAGCGCAGTCGCCATGGTAATGCCCGCCGACGGTCCGTCCTTTGGAACGGCGCCTCCCGGTACGTGAATGTGGACGGCGTGCGTGTCGAAGAAGCGCGGATCGATGCCCAGCGTATGCGCTCGCGACCGCACATAGGTCAGTGCAGCCTCGGCGCTTTCGCGCATGACATCGCCCAACTGTCCGGTCAGGCGCAGTTCCCGGTTCCCCTCGACAACTGACGCCTCAACGAAGACGATGTCACCGCCAGCCGGCGTCCAGACCAGACCCGTTGCTACGCCGGGCTGGTCAATGCGTTCCTTGGCTTCGTTGAAGAACCGCGGACGACCCAGCGCACTGCGGACAAATGCGCCATCAATGACGACGGGCGCTGTCGTTTCCGCATTCCCCTCAACGATGCGCCGTGTTACTTTGCGCAGCACTGCGCCGATCTGTCGCTCCAGATTGCGCACCCCTGCCTCACGGGTGTAGTCGTGAATGATGATGCGCAACGCTTCCTCTTCGAAAACGACTTCCTCGGGACGCAATCCGTTGGCGCGCAGTTGCTTCGGAATCAGGTGCCGCTGCGCAATATGCACTTTTTCGTCCTCGGTATAGCCGCTCAGTTCGATCACCTCCATACGGTCGCGCAACGCTGGCGGCACGGTGTCCATCGTGTTGGCGGTGGCGATGAACAACACCTTGCTCAGGTCGAACGGCACATTCAGGTAGTGATCGGTGAAGGTATCGTTCTGTTCCGGATCGAGCACTTCCAGCAGCGCCGCCGCCGGGTCGCCGCGGTAGTCGTGCCCCAGTTTGTCAATCTCGTCAAGCAAAATAACAGGGTCGGACGTGCCAGCGCGGCGCAATTCCTGAATCAGACGCCCTGGCTGCGAGCCGATGTAGGTGCGGCGGAATCCGCGCAGCTCGGCTTCATCGCGCACGCCGCCGAGGCTCATGCGCGCAAATTGCCGCCCAAGCGCCCGTGCAATGCTCTGCCCCAGGCTGGTCTTGCCGACCCCGGGCGGTCCTACGAACGCCAGGATCGGCTCGCGCACGCGGTCGTGTTCATCGGCGAGCGTCTGACGGCGCTGCCGGACTGCCAGGTATTCCAGGATGCGCTCTTTGATCTTGTGCAAACCATAGTGATCCTCATCGAGCACCTGGCGAGTATGGGCAATATCGATCGGCGCTCCAGTCGTCTTGTTCCACGGCAGTTCCGCCATCCATTCCAGATACGTTCGCACCATCTGGTATTCAGGCGAGGCGCTGTTCATCCGGTTGAGGCGGTTCAGTTCGCGCTCAGCCTCTTTGCGCGCTGCGGGTGTGAGGTTCGCCGCTTCGAGTTTCTCACGCAGTTCCGCCAGTTCGTCCGCTTCCGTATCGTCCTCGCCCAGTTCCTTTTGAATGGCGCGCAATTGCTGACGCAGATAGAACTCACGCTGCTGCCGGGCAGCCGCGTCCTGCACTTCCTGCCGGATGCGCGCCTGAACGTCCATCAGCGCCAGTTGTTTGCGGTAGAACGCGAGCACCTTGCGCAGGCGCTCGACCACATCGAAGGTTTCGAGCAGGTCCTGCCGCTCCTCGAAGGTATAGTCCGGCGAGTAGCCAGTGTTATCGGCGAGATGGCCGGGATCATTGATGCTGCGCACAAAGTTGCGGATCTCCTGCGGAATGCCGGGGCGCAGCTCAAGCACCGCATCAATCGCGGCGTGCACTTCGGTCATCAACTGTTCGAGTTCTTCGGTGCGCTCGAAATGGTCGTGCCGCTCGACATAACTGAAACGCGGATACGGGTGCTCCTGCGTCTGTTCGAGCAACTCCGCCCGCACCAGACCGCGCACGACCATACCGGTGGCGCCGTTCGGCAGGCGCCCGATCTGCTCGATGCGCGCAACCACGCCGACGCGATGGAGCCGTAACGCCAGAGGCGCGTCAACGGGCGCGTCGCGCCGATAGGCGACCAGCAGCGCCAGCTGGTTCTCTTTCATTGCCGCGTGCGCTGCCGCCTCAACCTCCTCGTTGAGCGGCACGGTCACGACCGTGTACGGAAAAATGACCACGCCATCAAGCGGGATCAATGGTAACGTCTGAAGTGTTTGTGTCGTCTCGGACACATGCTCATCGTCCATAGCGACTACCCCATGTGTGAACTCGGCGGAGAAATACCCCGCGTATGAGGTATTATGCGGCGCTGCGGAGTGACAGTCAAGGCTTTTGGGCGGGTGTGGGGCAAACTCTAACAAAACGTTAGTACAGGCGAGAGGCATGAGGGGCGAGGCGCGAGGCGGGAATGGGGAGCAGGGAGCGGGGGAGCGGCGTTTGGGCAAGCAGCGGACAGTGCGCATTCGTTATTCGCTTCCATTCGTTTATTCGTTTCCCTATTCGTTGACAGCACGAGGCGCAAGGCAAGCGACAAGACTTCTGGTTCTCGGTTCTCGTAACCCCTAACCCCTAACCCCTAACCCCTAACCCCGCAACCGGTCGCATCCCGCCCTCACTCAGAATCAATGCCCCAATGCCAGGAGTCGCCAGCAGATAGATCGTCAGAAACGCCGCAGGCAGGGAGAAGAGCGACGCAAACGCGGCAGGCAACGCCAGCGCCGCTGCCGCGGCAATCAGGCTGCGATCGAACTCGTGAGGCGGATGAGGCCCGGAGAAGCGCAGCCCCAGAGCGCGTGCGCTGACTGCGATGCCCAGGACAATCGGCGCGTGCGCCAGCAATGCCACTCCGGCTGCGACCGGCAGACCGATTACGGTGGCAGTGAGCAGCATCAGCAGGAGTGCAACGGCAATGCCCAGGACGCTGATCGCCAGAAAACCGGTTCCCAGCGCTCGCAGCGGCGCTGCAAGCAATGTCATGCCCGCCGCAGCGCTTCGACGGGGCCAGATTCCGATAGTCAACACAATTGCCGCCATTTGCGCCAGCCAGACCAGCGCTGCGACCAGACCGCGAATAAGTGAGACGTCAAAACGCTGACCGATTGCAGCGAGCAGCGCCGCACGCACATTTGCCTGACCAGCCGTGCTGGCGAGCGTCCCCATCGGTGTTTCCATGCCACGTATCAGGTTGAACGCGCCGGTTGTCGCCGGGACGAGCAGCAACGCCAGCGCCAGGATTGTCACTGCCTGCCTGAGAACCCGACGCGTGGCAGCGCGCTGTGCGACAACGCGCGGCGGGGCATGGGGCAGGCGGCGTTGTGTGGATGTCACCAGGTCAACGGTTGGTTCACGAGGCTCAAGCGCGCCGCTGCGCAGCAACGTGTCACGCAGAGGATCATTGCGATCATAATCGTTCGAAGACATAGGATGTTGCTCACTCCTGCAACAATATCTCTTCCTGCACCACGCCCTCAGCGCGGAGTGCATTGGCAAGCATACGACGTGCGCGGTGCAGCCGCGTTTTGATAGTGCTCTCCGGCAGTCCGGTCACCTGACAGATTTCTTCGTATGACAGGTCGTGCCAGTAACGCAGCACAGCAACTTCACGATAGACGGGCGGCAGACGCAGGAGCGCGCGCTGAACGGCATCCCGCTCCTCCCGCTCGATGGCGGTGCGCTCCGGTCCTTTTGCCGGGCTGGGCATCGTCAGTACCGTGTCGTCCAGAGTCAGCCACGCGAAGCGCCGCCGCCGCAACCGATCAATACAATAGTTTGAGCCGATGGACAACAACCAGGTCGAAAACTTTCGCGCCTGGTCGAAGCGCGCCAGGTTCATATAGGCTCTCAGAAATATCTCCTGACTGGCATCTTCCGCCTCGTGCGCATTTCCTAGCATACGATACGCCAGATTGAACACGGCGCCTGCGTAGCGTTCCATCAGTTGCGCAAAGGCGGCGTGATCACCGTCGATGGAGCGTATGATGAGTGCGTATTCGTCAGAATGCTCCACCATGCGTCTTTACCGTTCTGAAAGAAGTACGCTCATGCACCGTCAAAGGTTTCGCCAGATCATATGCTGTCGCCTGCACGGCGCCTGCGTTTGCAATACGGACCTCTATCGTATACCATGGGCGCTGCTGTTCGTCGTGCATTCTACGATGCGCGCTGTCGAGCGATAGGGGAAACGCCGCAGACCAGGCGGCGCCATAAGGGAGGATTAAGCGTGGCAGTGACATATAATCGTGATCAGATTCGCGCCGCTTTGGCGCTTACAGATCCAGCGGTCAGCTCCTTTCTCGATCTGCAAACCGGGAATGTCGTATCCATCACCGAGGGCGATCAGACTCCGGCGAATCAGGAACTCAGCGCACTTATCATGGAAAGCTATGGCGACCGGTTTCGCTACATTCCCGGGGGAAACCCTGCTGCTGACGATGCAGCCGTGAGCGCCTGGCTCGAAAATGAAGGGCTGGCGTGAGGTGACGGGCGCAGCGGAGATGGCGCGCGCCGCCGTCTCCGCTGCACGTTCCTGCTGTCACTCTGCATCGTTCAACGCTGCGACGCCGGGCAGCACACGCCCTTCCAGCAGCTCCAGCGACGCGCCGCCTCCGGTCGAAATGTGGCGGATCTTATCAGCCAGCCCCATCTGTTCCACTGCAGCTACTGAGTCGCCGCCGCCGACGATCGTCATGCCCTGGCAATTCGCTACCGCCTCTGCGATGGCGCGGGTTCCTTCAGCAAACGGCGCCATCTCGAACACCCCCATCGGTCCGTTCCAGATCACTGTTTGTGCGCCTGCGATGACCTCGCTATAGGCGCGAACTGTCTCGGGTCCGATATCCAGTGCGCGCCAGCCAGGCGGGATTTCGCCAACTGGCACAACCTTGCGGTTGGCATCGGCGCTGAACGCATCGGCGATCACCACGTCGGTTGGCAGCATGAAGCGCACGCCGCTGCTTGCTGCCTGTTCCAGCAGCTCTTTTGCCGTCGGAACCGCGTCAGGTTCGACCAGCGAGTCGCCCATCTCGTACCCCTGGGCGAGCAGGAAGGTGTTGGCCATGCCGCCGCCGATCAGCAGCGCGTCGACCTTGTTGAGCAGGTTCTTGATCACGCCGATCTTGTCGCTGATCTTGGCGCCGCCGATGATCGTGACGAACGGACGGGCCGGATTCTCCAGCGCTCCCTGGAGCGCGGCGAGTTCGGCTTCCATCAGAAAACCAGCGACGGCGGGGAGGAATCGCGCTACGCCTTCCGTCGAGGCATGAGCGCGGTGCGCTGAGCCAAAGGCGTCATTGACGTAGACATCGCCGAGTTTCGCCAGTTCGCGCGCCATGATCTCGTCGTTGGCCTCTTCGCGCGGGTCGAAGCGGGTATTTTCGAGTACCAGCACTTCACCCGGCTTGAGGTCCTGCACGGCCGCCTCAGCCGCCGGACCGGTGGTCGCTTGCGTGCCTTTGACTGCCTTCGCTTCGGGCAGCAGTTCCGCCAGGCGCGCCACAACCGGCGCCAGACGCATGCTTTCGACGACTTTGTTCTTCGGTCGCCCCAGGTGCGACATGAGAATGACTGCCGCGCCGTGTTCCAGCAGGTAGCGGATTGTTGGAAGTGATGCGCGGATGCGGGTATCGTCGGTGATCTGTCCATTCTCCAGTGGCACGTTGAAATCCACTCGAACAAGGGCGCGTTTGCCGCTCCAGTCGATGTCGCGGATCGTCTTTTTTCTGGCCATGGCTGTTCTCCTTCTCGTCAACCGACGCTTCAGGGTGCAGCGCTATTGTAGCATAGCGCGTCGCAAGATTTGCGCAACAGCGCCCGATGAGGGCGCGAGTATGATAGGAAGACGGAAATCGCGCTTTTCTTTGGCGCCTGGAGCAGCGCCCGGCGCGCGGATCAGCCCCGGAGAGGCTTTCACGTTCTCAGCTCTCCGCCCACCCGCCCGGCGCCTGAAGTCGCGGGCTACGGTTGCGAAGCCCGCCTTCGCGGGCTAAATCCGGCGATACCGGATTGTTTGCTCAAACTCCATTAGCCCTCGCTCAGGACATGGAAGCCCCAAAGGGGCTTTCACGATCTCAGCAAGGGCTTCAGCCCGCCGCGCCCAGGAATGCGGGAACTATTTTCTTCATCTTCATCATCCTGCAGCGATACGGCGATTTATGATACATCATGCTTGCACCTCCTGGCGGAACCGGAGTTGCCGCTTTCTGCCGCGCCATGTATAATCACTCCCAGTGGAATTGTGCACCAATGCGGGAGAAAACGTATGCGGCTTCGAGGGCGAGTGGCCATTGTGATCGGGGCGTCGAGCGGCGTGGGGTATGAGACGGCTCGCGTGTTGGCGCGTGAGGGTGCGACAGTCGTTGCGGCTGCGCGACGCCGGGAACGGCTGGAAACGCTGGTGTCGGAGATTGCGGGAGAAGGGGGAAAGGCGGTCGCCATTCCGACCGATGTGACCGACTCGGAACAGGTTGACCGGTTAGTTGAGAGTGCGCTGAACCTGTTTGGACGGATCGATATTCTGGTGAACTCAGCGGGCGTGACGCACAAAATAGCGCCGCTCGAGCAGTTCAGCAACGATGATTTTCGACTTGTGATCGAAACCAACCTGCACGGCACATTCTATGCGGCGCGTGCGGTTATTCCGCACATGAAGCGTCAGCGTTCCGGCACAATCATCAACATCGCGTCGCGTGTCGGCAAAATCGGCATCGCCAACATTGCGCCGTTCTGCGCTGCTAAATTTGCGCTCGACGGTCTCAGCCAGGCGCTTGGTGCGGAACTGCGCCCATACAATGTGTATGTAACCACAATTTTCCCTGGTCTGATCAACACTGAACTGGAGCCGCTCAACCCCGGCGAAGAGTTTCGCCGTCGCCTGATGACAGCAAGCGATGTAGCGGAAGTTATTTTGTGGCTCTGTACGCTTCCGCCGACGGTACGTGTGGATGAGCTGCCAATCATGCCGCGGCAGGTGGACATGTAGCCATAGCGCGAAGACGCAAAGGTAGAGAGTATGGATTGCAAGGCTTTGCGTCTTCGCGTCAATCTGTGCAAGAAATGCCAGAGAGCCTGTCAAAATCTCCGATAATCAGACGTCATTGTGAGCGAGGCGAAGCAATCTCCCGGTAGGCGTCACGAATGGCGGTCGAGGAGAGATCGACGCGAAACAGGCGCTCGGGCAGTTCCCGGAAGAGCGAGCGCAGTGAGGAGGGCATGTCGATGTCCGCCAGAGTGCGGAAAACGCCGTCCTTGACGCGCCCGGCAACCAGGAATGAGCACCCTTGCGCAGCGATTGACGCGAATGCGGCATCGCGTCCGGCTTCGCCGTCGTAGTAGCGCGGGTCGATGATCCGAATGGCGGTATCGTAGCCGATCACGAACGTGCAACCCGGAAACAGTTGCGCTTTTTGCACGAAGAGCGGCGCGCGGCTCAGCACGACCGGGTAGCGCCGACGAAATTGATCGAGACGACGTTCCAGTTCGGCGTACCCCAGCGGCGGCTTATCAGCGTTCAGAACCGGCAGTTCAAACGCGACCGGTGCGCCGAGCAGAGCCGCCGCCGCCTGCGCCAGTTGTTCGTGCCCGGCATGGAGCGGGTTGAACGAGCCGGACAGCAGCGCAACCGGCGGTGTCCCTTCCAGACTGACGCGCCCGTCAGTGCCAACGAAGACGCAGTCAGCATCTCCCCGCAAGAGGAGCGTCAGCGGATCGGGGTGCGTTTCTTCGCGCATCTCCAGGGTTTCGGAGGGTTCCAGCACAAGATCAGGCGCTGTGACGCCACAAGCGTCGGCGATTGCGCGTATAATCAGCAGACTGATCATCTGTTCCTCGCCAGCGCGATCACGTGCGCCCTTGGCGAGCGTCAGATCGAAAATGCGCAGCGTCGCGCCATCGTACACAGCAGTGGAGCACCGGTGCGATCCGCGTTTGGCGCGGTCGGTGGCAATCGTGGCTGTACAGGCGACGCCGAGACACGGCGCAGCGCCATCGGTCAGGCGCATGGCGCGTCGGTAGGCGGACTCAGCCATAGCGCGCGCTGTGTCGGCGGAGACGAACTTTTCCGGCATCCCGCCGATCAGGTCGGCGAGCGATGCTGCTGCGTACCGGTCGGTCGCTTCCAGCACGGTGCGCGAGGATCCGGGGACGCTGTGCAGCCAGTAGAGCGCCAGACTGCCCGCACCAGCGAACTCGAACACCAGTTGGTGCGGGGTGTTGTGGATTGCTGTGATTGCTTCTATTGGGATCGTGATCATAATTTCAGTGTACCACGATTTGCGGGAGGAGTTCCGCGGTTGCGGTCAGATCGCCTGGCGCCCGAAGCCGCGGGCTACGGTTGCGAAGCCCGCCTGCGCGGGCTAGACCGAGCGATGCCGGAGTATTTTCCCAAGCTCAATTATGACCTCTGAGCCTCCCTGTGATATAGCCGACAGGCGTGTTGTGTCTCGCGGGAGTGCAAAGCAGGCGGTGATTTTAGGATTGGAAAAAGAGACGCAATGAACGGACGATCCTCGCTCACCCGTTTCGCCTGGCTCTCGATTGCGGCAGCCGTCGTCACCATTGCGCTGAAGGCAGGCGCCTATCTGGTGACCGGCTCAGTCGGTCTGTTGTCGGATGCGCTCGAGTCGCTGGTCAACCTGGTGGCAGCGATCATTGCGCTGATCGCATTGACGATTGCAGCGCAGCCGCCTGATGAGGACCACACCTACGGTCACGAGAAGGCGGAATACTTTTCCAGCGGCGTCGAAGGAGCGCTCATTCTGATTGCCGCCGCGAGCATTGCGTTTGCTGCAGTGCAACGCATCCTGCACCCGCAACCGATTGAGCGACCGGATTTGGGTCTGACAATCGCAGTGATCGCGTCGCTGGTGAACCTGGCGGTGGCGCAGATATTGCTGCGCGCTGGTCGACGCTATGAGTCGATCACGCTTGAAGCCGACGCTCATCACCTGATGACCGACGTGTACACCTCGGCTGGCGTCATTCTCGGCGTGGCGCTGGTCAGTCTGACGGGATGGTATCTGCTTGACCCGCTGATTGCGCTTGCCGTCGCCGGGCATATCGTCTGGTCGGGCGTTCAGTTGCTGCGTCGTTCGGTTGCGGGGCTGATGGATACAGCATTGCCGGCGGCGGAACGCGAGGTGCTGGATGCAACGCTGGCGCCGTTCCGTGATGAAGGGATCGTCTTTCACGCCCTGCGCACGCGGCAGTCCGGGGCGCGTCGCTTTGTGTCATTCCACGTGCTGGTGCCGGGAACGTGGAGCGTCCGCCGCGGGCACATGCTGCTCGAGCGCGTTGAACGCGATGTGCGCCGGGCGCTGCCGAACACGACGGTATTCACCCACCTCGAACCGATCGAGGACCCGGCATCGTTTCAGGATACGACGCTGGATCGGGTGGAGGA
>JANWXL010000176.1 GCA_025055265.1 Roseiflexus sp. | reverse complement strand
CACCGACAGCGCGGCGAGGGAAACCAGCGGCAACAGGTATAACCCGGCAAAGCCGAAGAAAAAGAAAGGGACGCTGCTCATCAGGGCGAAGGCGTCCGAAAACATTGCGTAGGTCTGCTTACCGCGCTGAAAATATTGCCCCCGTAGTGGACTGACCCTGCCGTCCGGGTCGATCGCCGCACCGGGATAGATCAGCGCACTGCTGCTGAATTTGTTCAGCAACAGGCTCTGCACCTGAATCAGCTTCACACCCTGATCGCTGGACCAGAACCCGTTGAGCGGGCCGACATATCTGAAAAGCAATGCGCTGGCGACGAACAGCGGCAGCAGGAACGCGACAGCTTCCGGCCAGCAGTGTGCGAACGAAAAACGTCTTCCCAGAGATGTTCTATGCATGGAGAACGGCAATCGGTCCTTCTATCTGACATCACCTGATGCGTTGCAGTAAGACGTAGCGTTCGTTTTGCCAGCGTATCGTCGCACCGGAGCGCAGCCAGGAATCGAGAATCGGGATATTGCGTGCGTTCTGAGGCTCAGCAGTTCTTGGTTCTCAGTTCTTGGTTCTCAGTTCTCCCTACATGCCACAAAACCGCCCCCTTTCGGAGACGGTTTCGCATATCAGCAATGGATGGTATGATCTGGTACGGGAGACGGGAATCGAACCCGTGACTTGAGCTTGGAAGGCTCTCGCGTTACCACTACGCCACTCCCGCACTGCACTCTGATTCTAATCAGGTCTGGCAGAGTCGTCAAGAGGTGTCGATGCTTCTTACGGTCACTCCCAATCCAGCCATTGACCGCCTGCTCATCGTTCCCGGCTTTCGCCACAGCGATGTCTGCCGCGTTGCCGAGCGGATCGACTCGGCAGGCGGAAAAGGGTTCAACGTCACACGTGCGGCGCGCACCCTGGGTGTTCCGGTACGCGCGTGCGCTCTGCTCGGCGGTGAGAATGGCAGACAGATCGCAGCCCTGGCGCAGGCGGAAGGGCTCGAAGGCGTCTGGAGCTGGCTCAGCGCTGGCGAGTCGCGCATCTGCCTGCTGATCACCGATCCCGAGGCGCGCGACCATCTGACAATCAACGAAACCGGTCCAACGATCAACCCTGCTGACTGGTCTGCATTTATAGAACTGGTCTGGCAACAGGCGTGCGGCGCCGCGTTCGTCGCGATCTCCGGCAGTGTTCCACCCGGTGTCACACCAGCGCAGTACCTCGAACTGGCGCGCGGTCTGCCGCCAGAGGCATTTGTGTGCATCGACACCAGCGGACCGACTCTGGACGCCGCCCTTGATCTCCCGGTCGATCTGCTGAAGATCAACATGCATGAACTGAGCGCTGCGCTTGGGCGGACGATCACCACGCCTGATCAGGCGGGCGCTGCAGCGGCTGAAGTGATGCGCCGCGGTCCACGGCGGGTGATCGTCACGCTTGGCGCGCAGGGGGCAGTGGCGGTTGACGCGCACGGCGCCTGGCACGCACGCACGCCGCCGCTCGATCCGATCAGCCCGGTGGGAAGCGGCGATGCCGCTCTGGCGGGAGTCATTGCTGTGCTGCACAACGGCGGCTCGCTCGCCGAAGCGTTGCGCATGGGAGTTGCGTGCGGCGCCGCGAATACGCTGATGGTCGGCGCTGGACGGATGCGCCGCGATGATGTGGTGCGGTTGCATGCCGCGACGGATCTGACGGCGCTGCGCTAGATGGAATGGTATACTACCAGTGTCCTGGAACATCTGTACACGGAATCTCGGGAATGGAAGTCGTCAAAACAATCGTCGAACGCATCGCCGCCAATGTCGAGCAGGTGATCATCGGGAAGCGCCGCGCCATCAATCAGGTATTGACCGCACTGCTCTGCAAGGGGCACGTCCTTCTCGAAGATGTACCCGGAACCGGCAAAACGATGCTCGCCAAAGCCGTCGCGCGCTCGATCGGCTGCAGTTTCAAGCGCATCCAGTTCACTCCTGATCTGCTGCCATCCGACGTCACTGGCGTCTCAATCTTCAACCAGCGCACCCAGGAGTTCGAGTTCCGTCCTGGTCCAATTCTTGCGCAAATTGTGCTGGCAGACGAGATTAACCGCGCAACGCCGAAGACCCAGAGTGCGCTGCTCGAAGCCATGGAAGAACGGCAAATCACAGTGGATGGCGTCACCTATCCGTTGCCGCAACCATTCCTGGTGCTGGCGACACAAAATCCGATTGAGTACGAAGGAACCTTCCCCCTCCCCGAGGCGCAGCTTGACCGCTTCTTCATGCGCATTCATCTGGGCTATCCGGAACGGAACGACGAGATTGCCATCCTGCGCCGTCAGCGCCAGTCGCACCCAATTGAGATGCTGACGCAGGTCGCCGAAGCCGGGGAGCTGATCGACCTGCAGGAACGCATCAAGTCGGTGTATGTTGATGAACTGATCGAGGAATATATTGTCTCAATCGTCACAGCCACCCGCAACCACGAGGACGTTTACCTTGGCGCCAGCGCGCGCGGCTCGCTGGCGCTCTACCGTGCAGCCCAGGCGCAGGCGGCGATCCTCGGACGCGACTACGTCATCCCCGACGACATCAAGGCGCTGGCGGAGCCGGTGCTGGCGCACCGCCTGATCATCAACCCGTCGGCGCGCATTCGAAATATCACCGCTGCGGAAGTCATCTCAGACGTCTTGAAAGCCGTGGCGGTTCCGGGCGCACGCGCCGGACGCCGTTTCGAGCGCGTGGCGCGGTGACGCTATCTGAGACGTTGCTGGCGGGAGATGCCGGGCGCCGTACCGTCAGCGGTATGACGCAGGAAGAGCAACCCGGCTTCCATCCGGTTGCTCACCTTCAGCTTCGCCAGAATGTTGCTCACGTGCTTCATCGCCGTGTTGTAGGTAATGTCGAGCCGCGCCGCGATCTCTCGATTCCCTAATCCCTCAGCGATCAGTTGCAGAATCTCCAGTTCGCGGGACGTCAGTTCGCTCAGGCTGGCAACCGGACCGTTGATCGCTGGCGGACGCGCCGCGCGGCGCAACACCTCAGCGGGGAAGAGCAACTGGCCATCCTGCAGGCGTCGCACGGCGTGCAGGTATGCGGTTGCCTCAAGTTCCTTTGAGAGACATCCCGAAGCGCCTGAAAGAAACGCCTGCCCCTGCAATTCCAGCGCTTCGTGTTCATACGCCGCCAGCAACAGAATAGCCGTCTGCGGTTGCAGTTTGTTCAGCATGTGAACATACTCGAAGATGTCTCCCCCTGGCAGATACCGATCCAGGATAATAATGTCCGGTTCGGTGTCGATCATACAGCGGTCGAGGCTTTCGAGCGAGTCCGCCTCACCGACGATAATGTGACCCGCGCTGCGAAGATGGTGCGCCAGGCTCTGTCGAAACAGATGCTGCTGATCAGCAAGCACGATGCGCGCGCGCCGCGAAGCCATGGTACATCCTCAAACATCGTCAATATCAGGATCAAGACCCTGGGAGAAAAAGCAAGCCAGACTTCCCGCTATCAATCCCTATTCCCTACTGCCCACTCCTCAATCCCCACTGCTCTGAGAGAAATAGCATGCCAGACCCCTCGTTGTCACCACTCAACTCATCAGTTTCCCGGTAACTGAACTCAGTAATATTTCTCCCCCTTATTTCTGGAACGCAAAATACACAGTTTCATCATAGCATACCATCTCTCAAACATGCTATGGTGCATACGCACATGCTAACGGGATTTCAACGAAATGACAGTCGTCATCAACACATCTATTCGATCTCCCAACTACGGCTCGCGCGGCGGTCGAGCCATCTCGATGATTGTCCTCCACGCGACGGCGGGCACGGCGCGCAGCGCGCTGGCATGGCTGACCAACCCGGCAGCGCGCGTCTCGGCGCATTACCTGATCGACAAAGCGGGGCAAATCTACCGCCTGGTCCCCGACGAATACGCTGCCTGGCACGCCGGGCGCGCTGCGTGGCGCGGCGAGACGGCGATCAATGAAATATCGATTGGTATCGAACTTGAGAATGCCAACAACGGTCGCGATCCCTATCCAGCAGCGCAGATGAACGCACTCATTCATCTGACCCGCGAAAAAGTCACACAGTATCGCATCGCGCCTGACATGGTCGTTCGGCATCTCGATATTGCCGTGCCACGAGGTCGCAAAAATGATCCTGCCGGCTTTCCCTGGGCTGAGTTTCAGCAGCAGGTCTTCGCCGAAACGGTCACTCCGGCGTCGGAACGTCCGATTCCGCCAGCCAGGCGGGCCGCCTTCAGTCAGATCCTGCTCAGCGAAGCCTACCGTCAGGTCGGCGCAGTCGAATGGCCCGATTGGACCATGACCCGCACTGCGCGCGTGGCGGGGCTTGGATTGCCGGTCGCCCCGTCCTTCGAGATAACCGTCGCAGGGCGCAACTACATCGGGCAATCGTTCGGGCGTGAGACGCTGGTCAGCCCTATTGCCGAATGGAAGCGCGTCGACCGGCTCAGCCTGCTGACGGCGCCGGAACACCAACCGCTGCGCGAGGCGTTGTTGCAGGCCATCTACGCACAGGCTGGCGAGACCTATCGCCCGGATTGGGCTTTTCACCAGTATGCGCTGCACGAACCGGTCGGACCGCCGTTGAGCGCCAGTTTTCGGGTGCGGGTCGGCGATGAGGAGTGGTCGGCGGCGATCTACGCGCTCGATGTCCTCTACAGCCCGGTCGGACGCTGGAAAGAGATCAACCGCCTCAGCGCCCTGATCGAAGAGCGCGGCGAGCGTGACCCGCTGGCGCAGGCGTTGCTGGAACGACTCTACGAGCGGGCAGGGAGCCAGTGGCGCCCGACCTGGCCCTCCCAGCAGTATGCAATCCGCGAACGCCTGGGAGCGCCGCTGGGATCGAGTTTTCGGGTGTCGTTCGATGGCCGCGACTACGTGGCGGAAGCGTTCGCGCTCGATGTGCTCTATTGCGCTATTGGCGAATGGGAGAACGTGCAGCGGCTGAGTGAGTTGTGAGGCGAGAGGCACGAGGCAAGGGGCACAAGGCGAGAGGCG
>JANWXL010000444.1 GCA_025055265.1 Roseiflexus sp. | reverse complement strand
TGGAGGCTTTCAGAGCATTATTCCTCTGGAAAGAACCGCGCGAGCGGCGTGCAAACCGACCTCAAAGGTCTGCGCCGTTGAACGTGGGAAGGGGAGAGGCGAGAGGCGAGAGGCAAGGGGCGAGGGGCAAGAGGCAAGAGGCAAGAGGGTTGCAGGTGGGAAGATTCCAGGTTAACTCAAGCAGTCTAATCCCTAACCCCTAACCTCAGCTCTCGGCTCTCGGTTCTCAGTTCTCGGTTCTTAGTTCTTGGTTCTCAGTTCTTCAACAAGGATACGCTATGTACCATCGATCCACAGTCACCCCCTCCGCTCCGCCGCTCGCCATCGAAGAAGACGGCGGACTGGCGACACTGCTCGGCGGAGCAACCGATACTCTGGCGCGTGAGGCGGCATTGCGCGAAGCAGCCATTCTGCAGGCGGCGCGCGACGAACTCCAGCAGGCATTCAGCGCCGACGGACGGCGACACCTGCTGAACCCGTTCGCCCCTGCCGCCGAACGAAACGCCGAAGTCGTCGCCGTGCTGCGCCAGGCGATTGGGCAACACCGCGCGCGCGGCGGACCGCTGGCGCGCGTCCCGACCGACGATGAAACCCTGTTGGAAATCTTTGCCGCCACCATCGGCTGGGGACCGGCGCAGCGCTACCTCGACGATCCGCGCGTCAATGAGGTCAAAATCATCGGACGGCGCATCCGCGTTCAGGAGAGCGGCAAACCCTTTGTCACCGTTACGGAACAGTTTGCCACCGCTGCCGAAGTGCGCGACCGCGCGATGCTGCTGGCATCGCTCATGGGGGTGCATCTCGATGCGCAGAATCCGCAGGAAACGCTGCCCGCCGACCATGGGACGCGCATTCATGCCACGATACCGCCGCGTATTCCACCCGAAGATGGTGCGCTTATCTGCATCCGGCGCGGTCGGCGCGTTGCGTGGGACCTGCACGATGTCATGCAACGGGGCACGTTTGACCAGCAGATCCGTGACCTGCTGCTGCTGCTGGCGCGGGCGCGCTGTTCATTCCTTGTCGCGGGCCGCACCGGCAGCGGCAAAACGGCGCTGCTCGAAGCGCTTGCCAACTCCTGGCCCGGCGATCCCCACATTCTGACGATTGAAGACCATATGCAGGAGATTCACATCCGGCGCGCCGATCTCTGGACGCGCGAACAGGTCAACACCCAGCGCGATCCCGACGCCTTCGGACGTGTCGCCAGGGAAGCGTTGCGCCAGACGCCCGACCTCCTCTGTCCTGGCGAGATCCGTGGCAACGAAGCGGGAGCGGTGCTGGCGCTGGTGCTCTCCGATCATCCGGTCATCACCACGCTGCACGCGCGCTCGTGCAGTGAAGCGGTTGAACGCTTCGCCAGTTTTGCCGCCATGCCAGGTGCATATATGTACGAAAACCGTCGCGCTGACGCATTGCGCGACACTGCCAGCGGGTTCGATGTGGTGATCAAAGTTGATAACTGGGAAGAACTTGGTCTGCGCCTGATCACCGACATCGCGCTGCTGGACGGCATCGTTGTGGAAGACGGCGTCCCCCGACCGGCTCTGGTTCCGCTGGCAAAAGTCGATATCCAGTCGGATGGACGGATTGTCTGGCATTGCCGGGCAACGGTCGGAGAAGGCGGGTTGCTGAAATGGACAGAGGGCGATCAGACGCCCGCCTCACTGCGCGAAAAACTCATCCGGGCGCGCGCGCTGGCGCAGGTGCGGCAGCATGCCACGACCCTCGACGCTGTTGCTGATGCCATTGCGCGCGCACAGACTCATACGCTGGCAGGTGCGCCAGCGCGCGCGCTGGCAGCGCTACGTAGCGCCTGGACGCAA
>JANWXL010000429.1 GCA_025055265.1 Roseiflexus sp. | reverse complement strand
CGAATTGACAGATGGTTCTATGACATCTTTGCGCCTTCGCGCCTTTGTGTGCGCTTATTTGATAAGGTATCCCCTCTAGCCTCAAACCGCTAGCCTCTTACCTGAATCCTATGCACGAATCAATACCAGTTCTCGATTTTGGCTCCCAGACGGCGCAACTGATTGTCCGCCGCCTGCGTGAACTTGGCGTCTACAGCGAACTTCTGCCGCACGATGCGCCCGCAGCCGACGTGCTGGCGTTGCAGCCGCGCGGCATTGTTCTTTCCGGCGGACCGGCGAGCGTCTACGAGCCAGGCGCGCCGCAGTTGCCGCCATGGCTCCTTGAGAGCGACCTGCCGGTGCTTGGCATTTGTTACGGCATGCAGTTGCAGGCGCACACCCTCGGCGGGCGTGTCGAAGGGATGCAGAGCCGTGAGTTCGGTCCGGCGGAGATCACCGTCGTTGACCCTGATCCGCTGTTTGCCGATACTCCCGCGCAGCAACAGGTGTGGATGAGCCATGGCGATCACATTGCCGCGCTGCCCCCCGGATTCCGCGCGATGGCGCACAGCCCCGGCGCACCGTTCGCCGCCGCAGGAGACGACCGGCGCCGCTGGTATGGCATTCAGTTCCATCCCGAAGTCATCCATACCCGCTTCGGGCGCGACCTGCTGCGCAATTTTGCGTTCCGCATCTGCGGTTGCCGTGGCGACTGGCAGCCGGAAAACTTTGTCACCGAGGCTATTGAGCGCGTGCGCACGCAGGTCGGCGATGGACGGGTGATCTGCGCCCTCTCCGGCGGCGTCGACTCGGCGGTTGCCGCGCTGATCGTCCACCGCGCTATCGGCGACCGGTTGACCTGCGTGTTTGTCGATAACGGGTTGCTGCGCCAGGGCGAAGCTGAACAGGTTGTCGCCACGTTCCGTGAGCATTTTCATATTCCCCTGATCGCCGTTGATGCAGCGGACGAATTCCTCGATGCGCTTGCCGGCGTCGCCGACCCGGAGCAGAAGCGCAAAATCATCGGCGAAAAGTTCGTGCGCATCTTCGAGCGCGAAGCGCGTCGCATCGAAGGGGCGCGCTTTCTGGCGCAGGGCACCCTCTACCCCGATGTCATCGAAAGCAAAGCGCCGGATCGCCAGAAAGGCGTCACCATCAAGACCCATCACAACGTCGGCGGGCTGCCCGCCGATATGCAGTTGACCCTGGTTGAACCGCTGCGCTACCTGTTCAAAGACGAAGTGCGCGCCGCCGGTCTTGCACTGGGTCTGCCGGAAGAGTGGGTCTGGCGCCATCCCTTCCCCGGACCAGGGCTTGCCGTGCGCGTGCTTGGTCCGGTCACACGCGATCGCCTCGCAACGCTGCGCGCCGCCGATGCCATCTTTATGGAAGAATTGCGCATTGCCGGATTATACCGCGCAACGCAACAGGCGTTTGCAGTATTGCTGCCGGTGCGCAGCGTTGGCGTCATGGGCGATGGGCGCACCTACGCCGATGTGGTGGCGCTCCGCGCCGTCACGACCGAAGATTATATGACGGCGGATTGGGCGCGCCTCCCCGCTGAACTGCTGGCGCGCGTCAGCAGCCGCATTGTGAACGAAGTCCCCGGCGTCAACCGCGTCGTGTACGACATCTCCTCCAAACCGCCGGCAACGATCGAGTGGGAATAGCCCTCGGTTATCGTTCCTCTACCGCAGCGCGTCATGTTTGCTCTTGAACGGCGCGCTGCGTCTGGTATGCTGTGTGCGATTGCTATTGCATTCTATTGCAACCTGTTGCAACGTCGCACCCGTGAACGATTTACTGACGACCCGCGAAGTACAGGACCTGCTGAAACTGGATCGAACCACCGTCTATCGCATGCTCAAAGAAGGGCGGCTGGCGGGGGTGAAGGTCGGGCAGCAGTGGCGTTTCCACCGGCGAGAAGTCGAGGCGCTGATCCAGGGCGCTTCACCCGCAGCGACAGGTCGTTCCACATCGGTCGATGGTTCCCGCAATGCGCAACCGCTCACTCCGACTCCGCTGCCGCTCCACTGTGTGCAGGCGATCCAGGATGTCTTCGCCGATCTGGCGCGGGTTGGCGTCGTCACTACCAACACCGACGGCGAGCCGCTGACGCAGGTGAGCAATGGATGCCGGTTCTGCGCATTGATCCAGGCGACCGACGCGGGCAGAGCCGCCTGCCGTGCCTCATGGCGCGCGCTCGCGGCGCGCAGCGACCGCACTCCCCGGATTGCAACCTGCCACGCCGGGCTGAAGTACATCCACGCGCGCATTGAGGTGGACGGTCACCCGACGGCGATGCTGATCGCCGGTCAGTTCCGCGTGGACGATGCACCGCTCGACACGCAACGACTGGCGCGTGAGGTGGGCGCCGATCCCGGCAAACTCGACGAAGCGCTCAATGAGGTGACGATCCTGGATGAGCGGATGCGTGCGCAACTTGGCGTCTGGTTGCAGAAAGTGGCGCACACTTTTGAGGAAATCGGGCGCGAACGCGCCGCTATGATCAGTCGACTACGGGCGATCAGCGACCTGGCTGTGCTTGATCGCCCGGATTGAACGTTGTTGTCCGCGTTGACAGCTCCGCAGCGTTGCGGGGGAGACAGGCAATGAAAGCTCACAATCTTTCCTTCCTCCACCGGTTTGGCGAGCGCGTCTCGTTCGACCGCATCGAGCGCAAACTCTACGGTCACGACATCGCCGCCATTCCCGGTCTCGTCGCCCCGCTGCTGGGCGACACGCTTCCCGATGCCGTGGTGCAACCACAGAACGAAGAGGAGCTGATCGAACTGGCGCGCTGGGCGTCCGCCAACAACGTGCCGCTGACGCCGCGCGGCAAGGCGTCCTCCGGCTACGGCGGCGCTGTGCCGGTCCGCAAGGGGGTGGTCGTCGATTTCTACCGGATGCGGAATGTGCTGCACATCGATGCCGCTGCGCAGACGGTCACCGTCGAGCCGGGCATCACCTGGGAGCAGCTCGACAAAGCGTTGAAGCGTGAGGGATTGACGCTGCGCCTCTACCCCACCAGTTACCCGTCGTCCACGGTGGGCGGATGGCTGGCGCAGGGCGGCGCAGGCATCGGCAGCTACGAGTTCGGTTACTTCCGCGAGAATGTGGTGGCGGCGCGCCTGGTGCTGCCGTCGGGCGAGGTGCGCGACCTGCGCGGCGATGACCTCGACCTGGTCGCCGATGCCGAGGGCATCACCGGGATGATCAGCCAGGTGACGCTGCGGGTGATGCCGCTAACCGGCATGCAGACGCTGGCGCTCGCGGTGTACGACGCCCGTGCGTTCCAGTCGCTTCTGCAGATGCTGATCGACCGGCGGTTGCCGATCTGGTCGATGAGCTTCATCAACCCGAAGATGGCGGAGATGAAGAACGAAGCGCCGCTGCGCGAACATCACGGCCATCCCGCCGAGCATCGCGTCATCCTGCCAAAGGCGTATATCCTCACCCTCGCGTTCCGCGACGCCGACGCGGCTGCGGTGCAGTCCGCCATTCCAGGGCTGGCGGCAGCGACCGGCGCTGAAATCCTGAGCGATGAGATTGCGCGCCACGAGTGGGATGGGCGCTTCAAACTGATGACGATCAAGCGCCTAGGTCCGTCGCTGGTTCCGGCGGAAGTGATTGTGCCGCTGCGTCGCCTGGCAGACACGCTTGATGCGTACAGCCGCCTCATCGCGCAACCGCTCGTCAAAGAGGGCGTGGTCATCAGACGCGGCATTGATGGTGGACCGGAAGTGGTCATTCTCGGCTTCATCCCCGCCGATCAGCGTTCCTTCTCGTACAACCTGGTCTTCGGGCTGGCGCTCACCGTGATGAACATCGCCATCAAACACGGCGGGCGCCCCTACGCTACCGGCGTCTATTTTGCGCGTAAGGCGGATCAGGTGCTGGGCAGGGAGCGCGCCGCGAAACTGAAAGCCTTCAAGTCGCGCATCGACACGGCGGGCATTATGAATCCGGGGAAAGTCTTCGGCGGCGGGCTGGTCGGCGCCTTCATCGATCTGGCATCGCGCTTCGAGCCGCTGGTGCGGCGCTTCGGCAACGCCGCTCCCGTGGCAATCGGCGAGCGCCCGGTCGCTCCGGTGCGCGACATTCCCGCCGATGTCGCCTGGTATGCCTACGCCTGCTCGCAGTGCGGCTACTGCATTGACGAGTGCGACCAGTTCTATGGGCGCGGCTGGGAGAGCCAGAGTCCGCGCGGCAAGTGGTACTGGCTGCGCGAATATATGGAAGGGCGCGAAGAGTGGAACCAGCGCATGGTGGACACCTTCATCGCCTGCACGACCTGTGAGATGTGCAACCTGCGCTGCTCCGCCAACCTGCCGATCGAAGCGTCGTGGATGAAACTGCGCGGTCAGTTGATCACCGAACAGAAGAAAATGACGTTCCCGCCGTTCGAGATGATGAGCGCCGCGCTCACCGCGCAGGGCAACATCTGGGCAGGCTACCGCGAACAACGCGATGCCTGGTTCCCCGAAGACCTGAAAGAGCGACACGGACCCGACCACCGCTCGAAGAACGTCTACTTCGCCGGATGCACTGCCAGTTATGTCGAGCAGGACATTGGCATCGCCAGCGTGCGGCTGCTCGATGCGGCTGGCGTTGATTTCACCTACCTGGGACCAAAGGAGAGCTGCTGCGCTACGCCGATGCTCGTCGCCGGTCGCTGGGACCTGTTCGTCGAAACGATGAAGAAGAACATCGCGGCAGTCAAGGCGGCTGGCGCCGACACCGTCATCAGTTCCTGCCCGGCGTGCGACATGATGTGGCGGCACGTCTACCCGGCGTGGGCGAAGAAACTCGGCATCGAGTACAATATCACGGCAAGGCACTACTCCGAAATCATCGCAGAAAAGATCCGCGCGGGCGAGTTCGCCTTCCCGCAGACTGATCGGGCGCCGGTGACGGTTACCTGGCACGACTCGTGCCACATCGGGCGGGTATCGGGCGTCTACGAGCCGCCACGCGACCTGATCAGAGCCGTGCCGAACGTCAACCTCGTTGAAATGGCGAGCAACCGCGACTGCGGGAAGTGCTGCGGGTCAGTGCTGACGCTGATCAAAGAGCCGGACGTCGCCGCCGAGCTGGGCAAGACGCGCATCGACGAAGCGCTCGAGGTCGGCGCAGAGAAAATCCTGGCGCTCTGCCCGTGCTGCGAGTTCCAGTTGCGAGTCAGCGCCGAAAAGAAGCGCCTGCCGGTCGAAGTCGTTGATCTGGCGCACTTTGCTGCGGAAGCGCTCGGCTACGAACTGCCCGACCCGAACCCGGAGGTGCGGGCGCAGTGGGCGGTATTCGAGGCGATGATCAAACTAATGACTCCAGAGGGGTTTGCGCAGTTGATGACGACCATGTGGCCCGAAACGATCGACGCCATGCCGCTGGGCATGGGGCGGATGATGCGGGCGATGGGCAGGATTCCTGGCGCGCTCGAAGCGATGAAGCCGCTCTTCCCGATCCTCTTCCCGCGCCTGCTGCCGCTCATGATGCCCAAACTGATGCCGACCATGCTGGCGCGGGTTGGCGCGATGATCCCGATGCCGGACTACATGGCGGAGCAAATGCCAGTGCTGATGCCGAAAGTCGTCGATCGGCTGATGCCGCACATGATCGGCGATGTCGTGCCGCTCGTGACGCAACCGCTGATCGACTACCTGCACGAGCAGGCGCAGCGGAACTGACGATGGGCGGGTTAGCACTGAATGGGGGAACGTTATCGGCAGGAGGAAGGTTGAACGTTGCATGTTGAAGGTTGAACGTTGCACGTTGAACGTATCGGTCCGATGGCGGCTCCGATCCGGGCAGTGCAAATGTAGGGGCGCCCCCCTGTGGGCGCCCACATCCGGGTCTGTTCGCCGTAGAAGCGCCCCCTGTGGGCGCTCACATCCGGGTCCGTTCGCCGTAGGGGCGCCCGCTGTGGGCAGGCACAGGGGCCTGCTCGTCAAAGGATGTCACTTGACAAACGGAGGTGGACAGCATGCGCCAATTGCGTATGATCGTGCGTGCCAAAAACCGATCACGCGAAAGGAGCATTCCATGCCCACCTCACCGCTCTATCTTAGCACACGCGCCCGCCTGGCGCAGCATCTGCCGCAGGCGTTGGCAAGTCAACTGGAGATCCTGAGTTATATGCTCGTCGGCATCGTTCAAAGTATGAGCAGTCAATTGGCGAAGATTGCCCGCGCCATGCCGCTCGCTACCGCCGCGCAGTCCAAAGAGCAGCGCCTGCGCCGCTTGCTGGATAATGAACGGCTGACCCAGACCTCGCATTACCATCCGGTGGTGCAGCAGGCGCTGCAGGGGCTGCGCGGCCAGCGGGTGCAACTGCTGATCGATCGCGTGCTGTTGCGCAACCAGCATACCATCCTGGTGGTCAGTGTGGGGTTCCGTCGCCGCTCGATCCCGCTGGTGTGGCAGGCCTTGCCGCATCGCGGATCGAGCCATCCGCGCGAACAGCAGGCGCTGATTCAACAGGCGGTGGCGCTGTTGCCCTCTGGCGTGCGGATCAGTGTGCATGGCGAGAGTGAGTTTCGCTCGCCGGAGCTGTATACCTGGTTGCGGGAACAGGGCTATGACGCCATGTTGGGCATGCGCGGCCCGATCGGGGTCTCCGCGAGCGCCGAACCGCATGCGGACGGGCGTCCCTTGGCCGATCGCGTCACGGCGTTGCCGCCGCAACCGGCCACCGGACGGAAACGGCGCCAGCGCGCCGCGCCGGTGACCTCTCTGGCGCAGGTCTATCTCGGCCAGGAGCAGCACTATGGGCCGGTCAACGTCATCGCGTGGCGGGAACGCGATGATGATGGCACGATCGGGTTGCCCGCCGTCATGACCAATCTGCCGGCCACGGCGCCGACCAAAGCATATGGCAAGCGCCGGATGTGGATTGAGACGGTCGTTCGCGATTGGCAAAGCGGCGTTCACCTGGATCAGAGCGGCTTGACGGACACCAAGCGGGTCGTCCGGTTGCGGTTGGTGCTGGCGCTCGCCTATCGCTGGTTGGTCAGCGTCGGGCGCTGGGTGGTCAAACGGGGCTACCGACACATCATTGATGATGGG